>JAYTGH010000598.1:0-8938 GCA_043733645.1 Flavobacterium sp.
TAATTGTACCCAATTCCATTTTGAGGCATCCATTAGTTGTAATAACGGATTGTTATGTGCCATTTCTATCATGGCAATAGCGAAAATGGGAACCGTGAATGCGACCGCTATTTTCATTTTTTTAACCAAATCTTTATACGTTTTTTGGTCTTCGGTGTCAGTTGGATTCATCGGCACTAAATCCATACCGCAAATAGGACACGAACCAGGACCATCCTGAATAATTTGGGGATGCATCGGACAAGTGTACAACGTTTTGCTAACCGTCAACTCAGGTGCTTTTACTAAATCCATTCCACACACAGGACAATCTCCTGCTTTGTCATAGACTTTTTCGCCTTCGCAATGCATCGGGCAATAGTATTTGCCATTGACATTAACTGGTACTTTGACTTCTTTTTTATCGGTGTGTGAATGCGTAGCGCAACACGATTTTTCTGCTGGTTTGTTGTTGAAATCCGTGTGATTACCAATGGCAATGGTATATTTTCCTGCAGCAAACAATACGTCCTGTAATTGCATTACTGGGATATGTTTTTCCATGATGATGGTCGCGATGGGTGGTTCTAAGGTAACGCTGGATTGAACACCTTCGATTGTATTTAATGCTTTTTCGACTTTGGTGCGACAACCATCACAAGTCATTCCGGTAATGTTGTAAGTATGTATCATCTTTTTGTTATTTTAATACAAATTTCCAATATATCATTAGTATGGAGTTGCACAATTATGGGTTTGATTTGCAAGATTTATAAATCTTCAATTTGTCTTCGCTTGATGGTTTTTAAATTTTTGAAATAGGTTGGCGAAAATCCGGTTATCTTCTTGAACTGGTTACTTAAATGAGAAACGCTACTGTAATTTAAAGAATAAGCAATTTCGCTTAATGACAGTTCATCATAGATAATTAACTCTTTTACTTTTTCAATTTTCTGATTCATAAAATACTTCTCAATAGTAGTGTTTTCAACTTCTGAAAACAGATTGCTCAAGGTATTATAATCCTGATGCAGTTCTTGTGAAATATAATCGGATAAGTTACTTTTCAAATCGTTGTTTTTATTTTGAACCAAATCGATAATGAGCGTTTTAATCTTATCGATGGTCTTACTTTTTTTATCATCAATTAAATCAAACCCAATAGCACGAAGCTTTTTCAGTAGTTCCTGTTTTTGGTTTTCGTCAATATCATTTTCCAATTCAACTTCGCCCAATTCAACTACCATAGGATGAATGCCTATATTTTCAAATACAGATTTCACAACCATTTTGCAGCGACTACAAACCATATTTTTAATGTAAAGTTTCATGAATTTTGCTCTTTATCTTTATTCTTATTTCGTAATTGAATTTACCCAATTTACTATTTCTTCTTTCCGTGCAGAAGTAAGGATTGCATTTTTGTGAATAACAGTATAGGAACTAAGAGGCATTTCATCAGATTGTATTTGTTTGCGGATAGCCTCTAATTTACTCCTTTGTTTTCGATTAGAATAATTTCCAAATTCATTGAAGTTTAATTCTTTCTTTCCCTCATTAATATGTCCGTCCATAAACAAACGAACAGGTTGTATATAAGAATACCAAGGATAGTCGGTATTATTGCTGTGACAATCGTAGCAGGATGTTCTTAAAGTGGTTTCAATATTTTTTGGAACCTTATATACTTCAGTAAAATTTGATGAAAAATACTGCTCGTAACCACTATTACGAGCAGGTTGATACCATTGCATCAGCAAAAAAATAATTAATCCAAACCATGCTATTTTCTTGATGTGCTTTCTCATTTAGTACGTTTTTTTTACTGAACCACAAGTTAACATTTTACTACCTTGATATGGGTTTTTGATGTCTTTAATTTCACTTATCCAAATAGCCCCTTTACCTTCATCTGCCATAGGGCAATAATCTTGATACAGTTTTTGTGTTGCTCCGAAAGTTTTAATCAAATCGCTTATGTCTTTACTCAAAAGCACGAAATGCTCTCTTTGATGTGGAATATTACCGCCATTGTCACCAATATGTTCCGCATGTTCTTTGGCATCATCAGCAATGTCTAAATATTCTTTTTTCTTGTTTGCATCGATACTATTCACATTTACTGCAATGAAAGTGGCATACAAGGTCTTTGCTGCGCTGGCAGCTCCCTTGGTATCATCTTTGGTCAAGGCATTTTTTAGCGCCAGATAATTGCTTACTATTTCATTTATAGAAAATGTGGTTTGTGAAGCTTCGGTTGTTGCGGCTTCTTTAGCTGGTTCTGTTGTTGCTGTTTCAGTAGCTGTAGTTGCTGCTTCTTTGCTTTTTTGGTTGCAGGAAACGAATACGAATGCCATTGTTATGGCTGAAAGCATTATATTTTTCATTTTATTGTTTTTTTTAAATTTTATTTAATTGTTTCAACTGTTTTACCACAAGTCAGCATTTGCGAACCGTAGTAAGGATTTTTAACTGCATTTTCTTTGCTCAACCAATTGGCATCCTGCATAGGGCAATATTGATAATAAATGGCTTCTTTAGGTTTTGAGACTTTTATCAATTCATAAGTGTTTTTAGATAAAGATTTAAAAAAATCTCTTTGCTTTTTGATGTCTTGTGTTTCTGAAATATTTTTAGCATCAGCGGTTAAGTCTTTCAACACTTTCATCCAAACTAAGTGTACCTCCATTTTCAAAGTTTCCATTTTTACCGCTTCGATTGAAGCCAATAATTCTTTTGATTTAGCCGCGGTTGCTTTAGCATCAGTTTTTACTAAGGCATCTTTCAATAAGAAATAATTATCAAAGACAGCTTGTAGTTGATTGCTTTGCTTCGCCGGTTCGCTATTGCTCGGGTCTTGGTTTTCAGACATTGTAGTTTTGTCATTCATTGCCATTTTAGATTCTCCCGATACTGCATCTACTTTTACAGGGACTTTTGCTTCACGATCATATTGACAACAGCCGGGAATTTTTGAATAAGCATCAGCAGGAGCGAGAAATTTTTCACTATCATAACCAACAAGCGCAATACGTTTTAGTATTTCATCCTGATTGGTTTTGCTTTCATCATAAGTTAGCGTTGCCATTTTGGTATCTGCATCCCAATCTACTTTGGCAATGTTCTTTAAATTACCTGCTTTTTCGATTTTAGTTTCGCACATGCCGCAGTTACCATAGATTTTTACGGTTTCTGTTTTGGCATTTTTTATTTGAGCATTTGTTGCTCCTGATAACAATACTAGAATTGCCATCATTATTTTATGTAATGAGTTCATCTTTTTTATAAATAATTTTAAATTGAATTAGCTAACCCATTCTAAAAACGAAACTATAGTAATAGCCGCTATTTTAAAATTGAAATTAACCGAGAAATAAATGATTTAAAGCAAATTATGCTTTCAATTTGACACACTTATGGCTGTCAAAAAGGGTTTTAGCTTATTTTTGGTAATAGCCAAAGGGAATAGAAACCAGAAGAAATAAAGGTTTCTGAGTTAGAGAATTTTTGTTTTTTAGAATAAAAACTAACGTTATTGTTTTTTAAAACAAGTTCAGATGAAACAGTAAAACCATTACTTACTGACGGACAGGCACATTTTGAATGACCACATTTACCTCCACAGCCATCATGTTTTTTTGATTTAGAATGACTGTCGCTCTCGCAACAAGTATCATTATCGGATTTGGATGCTGTTTGTTTTTTACAAGAATGCTTTTCAGTAGTGTGTCCACAAGAATTTCCACAAGCAAAAGTATGACTTGGCATCAGTAAGAAACCAAAAATTACGATTAGCAAAATGTGTAACTTTTTCATTTGTCAGAAATTGTAGGTCAAATTTAATCAAATTCTGATAATTGATTTGTAATAATGTGTTAAAACTTCGCAAATTTAGATAGCATAATATAATTAGGGACAAGAGCAGTGTGTAATACACGCTGTATCAATTAAAATCATTTTTATCTGATTTACCCCCGCTAGCGCGAATCTTTCGCGTGGTTTAACTAAATTTCCGCCACCCAATCTCGCAGAGATGCTTCCTTCGTCAGCATTACTAAGAGCACTAACTAAATTACTGCAAACTGGCTCTAGCAAAGCGATTCTAATCTAAGCCAGTCTAAGAAGTCTAACAATCTAACAATCTAAAACCCAACCATCAAAACCTTCATCGGGCTGCATTCCTTAGTATTCACATAATGCTTTTCCGTAAAGCGGTTGGTATTATAAAACTGTAGTTTGGCGCATGCCAAAATCAGGCAGCCTTTCGGCATCGGCTGGCTGCTCCAGATTGTTGCTGGTATAGCGGTATAATTATTAGGTATTGGTATAATCGTATAGTCGTCCGGAAAGCCGGTATTACTTTCAAAATTGGTAGCCAGTACATAAATCAACAGCTCTGCCTGCTTGGTAGTAGAAGCAAATTGCAGTGCGGTCTTGGGCTCAAATTCGGGAACCGTCACTACTACCTGTTGCTGGTCATTCAGCACTGCTTCTATGGGCAGCGCAAAATAATCCGTAAAAGGCGAGTGGGTATTGAATTCAAATCCCGCCAGCGTACTCATGTCGCTGTTCAGTGGAGTGCGTTGGCCTTTTGGCAAGGCCGTATTCATTTGTATCGCGGCATACAGTTGCCCGTTTAGCCGGCTGTGCATATAACCGCCTGCCTCGTCAGTCAAAAAGGAACGCAGGCCATTGCGGAGCCATTGCCCCCAAAGGCTGCATTGCCTAAACTCCGAACTCGCCGCTTTCGTCCTTTCGGTTTGCCTAACCGAATCGGGCTTGCTTTGCAGAATCTGCTTGTTGCCTATCTTCTTAAATACCACGTTGCCAATCGCCCCGCTAATTGATTTGCTCTTGTCTAATTGCGCCATAATATCATTGTTTAAGTACGGATACAATACAGCTACCCTATAGCAGCTTTGAGTCTCCTTCCATATAAATTTATTATAAATATAAAAAAAATATATAATAACTCTATATTTATATGCATTTTTATAGAGTAACTATAGACTCACTATAGAGTCACTATAGAGTTACATTAAATAAAACCACAATTAAACAGCCTCCATCTAAAGAGCAACCATACATACCGGTAAGTATCCCTTTTTAACTTTTTAAACTGTTAAACTCATAACCTTATAAACTTATTTATATATTTGTCTGTTGGTGCAGATTTAATCAGCACCTGTTTTAACTAAAATTAGTAAATGAAACAAATAGATTTTTTAAATTCCCCTCGCATAGATCAAGTTGGGATTGAAGATAGAATTGCCAGAATTACGGCCCGAAGTATTAAAAAAGAATCAAAAATGCAAGGTCTGCTCATGGCTTTGAATATGATTGATTTAACAACGTTAGAAGGTGCAGATACCGATGAAAAAGTAAAACAACTTTGCTTCAAAGCACATCATTTACACGATGATTTGCCAGGTTTACCAACTACCGCGGCAGTTTGTGTGTATCCAAATTTTGTCAAATTGGCGGTTAACGAACTCAAAGGAACCGGAGTAAAAGTAGCTTCTGTTGCAACTGCTTTTCCTAGCGGTCAATCAAGCGCCGAAATCAAATTGTTAGATACTAAAATGGCTGTCGATGGCGGTGCTGATGAAGTAGATATGGTTATCAGCCGTGGTAAATTCCACAGTGGTGAATACAATTTTGTTTTCGATGAAATTGCCATGATAAAAGAAGCTTGCGGCAAAAATGTACGTTTAAAAGTTATCCTGGAAACAGGCGAAATCGGGACGCTTGACAAAGTACGTCAGGCAAGTGATATCGCCATGTATGCCGGAGCCGATTTTATAAAAACTTCAACTGGGAAAATCAAACCAGCGGCAACATTACCAGTAACTTTAGTAATGCTCGAAGCAATCCGTGATTATTATTATAAAACCGGAATTATGATTGGAATGAAACCAGCGGGTGGAATTTCAAACTCAAAATTAGCCCTACACTATTTAGTAATGGTAAAAGAAACTCTTGGCGGAAAATGGTTAACCAATGAGTATTTCCGTTTCGGAGCCAGCAGTTTAGCCAACGATGTTTTGCTGCAAATAGTAAAACAAAAAACGGGCATTTACCAATCGAATGATTATTTTTCTAAAGTTTAATTCCAATGAAGAAAACACATACAATAGATTTTAGTTCTGACTGGAATTTAGCACCAGCACCAGAAAGTACTACCCATTTTAAGTTAAAAGAAACTTATGACCTTTTTATCAATGGCAAATTCGTTGCGCCTAAATCAGGAAAGTATTTTGATACTATAAATCCGGCTAACGAAAAAGTATTAGCCAAAGTGGCCGAAGCCAATGAAGCCGATATTGATTCCGCTGTAAAAGCTGCCCGAAAAGCATACGATACCGTTTGGTCAAAATTATCCGGAAAAGAACGCGGAAAATACATTTATAGAATCGCCAGAATCATCCAGGAAAGAGCAAGGGAATTTGCCGTGGTTGAAACCTTAAACGGCGGAAAAGCAATCCGTGAATCTCGTGATGTGGATGTTCCTTTGGCAGCAGCACATTTCTTTTATTATGCAGGATGGGCAGATAAATTAGAATATGCTTTCCCAAACAGAGAACCAAAAGCGCTTGGCGTTGCAGGACAAATCATTCCATGGAATTTCCCATTATTAATGGCAGCCTGGAAAATTGCTCCGGCTTTAGCCGCCGGAAATACAGTCGTTATTAAATCTTCTGAAACGACCCCTTTGACTTTATATTTATTGGCAGAAGTGATTCAGGAAGCAGGTTTGCCTGCCGGAGTTGTGAATATTGTTTCGGGTGCTGGACTTACAGGTTCGCACATCGTGAATCATCCGGATGTAAATAAAATTGCCTTTACAGGTTCAACCGCTGTGGGTAAAATTATCATGAAAGCTATTGCCGGAACACCTAAAAAATCAACAATGGAATTGGGTGGAAAAGCAGCCAACATCATTTTTGAAGATGCAGCTTTAGATCAGGCTGTAGAAGGAATCGTAAACGGAATTTTCTTCAACCAAGGGCATGTTTGTTGCGCGGGTTCGCGTTTGTATGTACAGGAATCAGTGTTCGATGTTGTTGTTCAAAAACTGAAAGACCGAATGAACTCATTACACGTAGGCGATCCATTAGACAAAAACACAGATATTGGTGCTATCAATTCTAAAAAGCAATTGGAAACCATCAATAAATACATCGAAATCGGAAAAAGCGAAGGTGCCGAAATGTACCAACCTGCCTGCGATTTACCATCAAAAGGATTCTGGTGCAGACCGACGATTTTCACGAAAGTGAGCCAATCCAACAGAATTGCACAGGAAGAAATTTTCGGACCTGTCTTAGCCATTCAAACATTCCGAACGGTGGATGAAGTTATCGAAAAAGCGAACAACACACCTTACGGATTATCGGCTGGTGTTTGGACAGATAAAGGTTCAAAAATCTTCAACATGACATCACAGCTGCGTGCCGGAGTAGTTTGGGCGAATACCTTTAACAAGTTTGATCCGGCTTCTCCTTTTGGAGGTTATAAAGAAAGCGGTTTCGGTAGAGAAGGCGGTTTACACGGATTAGAACCTTATTTAAAATTTGAATAAAAACCAACATCATGTCAAGAATAGAAGTTTTGAAAACCTATAAAATATACATCGGCGGAAGCTTTCCAAGAACCGAATCGGGGCGTTATTACCCGCTTATCGTCAACAAAAAAACGGTAGCCAACATGTGTTGGTCTTCTGTAAAAGATTTCAGGAATGCCGTAGTCGCAGCTCGAAATGCTCAAGGCGGATGGTCGCACAAAACCGCATACAACCGCAATCAGATTTTGTATCGAATTGCGGAAGTTCTCGAAGGAAGAAAAGCGCAGTTTGTAGAGGAATTAGAATTACAGGGAATCGCGAAAGCCAAAGCCCAAAAAGAAGTTGATTTAAGTATTGACCGTTTAATTTATTATGCAGGTTGGTGTGACAAATACACGCAACTTTTTAGCAGTGTGAATCCGGTTTCGGGAAGTTTCTTTAATTTTTCTGTGCCAGAACCAACAGGCGTTGTAGCAGTTTTTGCTCCGCAACAAAGCAGTTTACTTGGTTTAGTAACACAAATCGCTTCTATCATTGCTGGTGGGAATACTTGCGTGGTATTAGCTTCTGAGCAATTAGCTTTGTGCGCTGTTACTTTTGCCGAAGTGCTAGCAACTTCGGATGTTCCGGGCGGTGTGGTTAATATCCTTACGGGAAATCAAACTGAATTACTAACACAGTTTGCCGCTCATAAAGACGTTAATTCGATTTTATATTGCGGAAAAGATGCAGAAATGATAGCCAAAATTCAAGATTTGGCTATCGAAAATTTAAAGCGCGTTGTACTTCGTGAAGACGGCGATTATTTCGATGACAAACATGAATCTCCTTATATGATTTTTGACTTCCAAGAAACCAAAACAACTTGGCATCCCATTGAAGTTATTGCTGGTGCAGGAGCAGGATATTAATTGAACATTTTTTTAAATAGATAAATGACCCGTGAAGTAGTTCACGGGTTTTTTGTTTTCTTTCCTCCCTAAACAATATTCTCTTAGAAAGGCAATTCGGCCTAAGAATCTGGCAGGCGAGTGTCAAATATTTGAAGAATCCGTAAAATGAAATAGCTGTTTGAGCGCAGCGAGTTCTTTTCATTTAGGATTCGAAAATATATTTGACCGCCGAAGATTCAGAGCCTTGACTTTTTGTTTCTTTTGTGTCAAGACAAAAGAAAAGAAAGAATACACGTGAAGCAATTTATCGGGCTCTTAGTAATTTCAAATTATGGTAAAATATAAAGTCATCAACTATTTAACAAGCAAATTAGTAATTTATACAACAGTAAAATGTCAAAAATGAAAATAATACAGCAATTTTAGCAAAATAAACAAAAGATTATTTTTTTTATACCAATTAATTAATCAAATTAGCTGTCCTAAAATTTTAATTTAACTA
>JAYTGH010000599.1:0-3283 GCA_043733645.1 Flavobacterium sp.
TTTATTAATATAACTACTATACAAATCCTTAAACTGATAGCCTTCCTCTACTCTATCTTTACTTAATTTATCATATTCTACTAAGCCCCAAAGCACAAACTCTTTAAGGAAATAGCGGTCTTCTTTGGCAAATTCGGGTTGGTATTTTTGGATTAGGTCTTCTAAAGAGGTAACCGCGTCCAATTGCTTTTTATAGTCCGCATCGGAAGCATCGTCTAATAATTCAAAACCGGTTTCGGCAAAAAACCATTCTAAGATTTTGGCGTAGGGACCGGCATCGATATTCTTTTCGAGCTTTTCTATTTTTGGAAAAAAGGCAGGGAAGAACGTATGTATAGCATCTCCTATCAAATGTTGGGCAACGACAGCAGCGCCTTCTTGTTCGCCTTCATAAACCAGTTCTACTTTTCCGGTAATAGCGGGAATAATCCCCATGAAGTCGGATAATCTAACCGCTGTGGTATCGGCACCCGATTTCAAAGCTCTACGTTCAGCCGTACTTAACAAATTCTCATAGGCCGTAATCGTCATACGAGCACTTACACCACTTTTATTGTCTATATATTCACTTTCACGAGCTTCAAAAGCAATTTGTTCTAATAAATCTTTAGCTAATGAAGGCACATAAACCGATTCTGATTGTTGCTTGTCCAATTTAGCTTCCTGGTGGGTAATGGTTCTGGCTACCGCAATATTTTCAGGGTAATGGGTCAGGATTTGAGAACCAATTCTATCTTTCAAAGGAGTAACAATACTGCCACGGTTCGTATAATCTTCCGGATTTGCCGTAAATACAAATTGCATATCCAAAGGCATTCGCAATTTAAACCCTCGAATTTGGATATCGCCTTCTTGCAAAATATTAAATAAGGCTACCTGAATTCGCGCTTGCAAATCGGGTAATTCATTGATGACAAAAATGCAGCGGTTGGCTCTGGGTATCATTCCAAAATGAATCACACGGTCATCTGCATAAGATAACTTTAGATTAGCCGCTTTAATTGGGTCAACATCACCTATTAAGTCGGCAACGGTTACATCGGGAGTGGCTAGCTTTTCTGAAAAACGTTCGCTTCGGTGTAGCCAGGAAATGGGAGTAGCATCGCCATGTTCTGCAATTAGATCTTTGGCAAAACGAGAAATAGGATTAAACGGATCATCGTTAATCTCGGAACCCGAAACAAAAGGAATGTATTCGTCTAAAAGTTCAATCATCTTTCGGGCAAGCCTAGTTTTAGCCTGACCTCGAAGTCCTAGTAAATTAATGTTATGCCGGGATAAAATGGCACGTTCTAATTCGGGTATCACCGTATTTTCAAATCCGTGCACGCCTTCAAAAGTAGGTTGCCCTGCTTTGATTTTACTTCTAAGATTATCCCTCAACTCGTCTTTAATACTCCGAGAAACATATCCTGATTTCTTTAATTCGCCTAATGTTGTTATGTTTTCTATTTTCATTTTTTTTTATTTAAACGCAAAGTTCACCAACTGTTCTATTTTTTCTTGCTTCTTGGTTCTTTCCTCTATTTTCTTATTTAATCTTCTTCTTCCTATTCGTCTCATAATCTTCAAAAATCATCTCCCCTAACCCTTTTAATCCGGTGTAAAAAGCTTTACCCTGATTGGCTTCCGTAAACCGATTGACAAATTTTTGCAAATAAGGATCGTTGGCAATCATAAAAGTGGTTATCGGTATGTGTAGTTTTCGGGCTTGAGCCGCCTGATTGTAGCATTGCTCTACAATGTATTCATCTAATCCGTTACTATTCATGTAATACGTTCCATCTTTTTCCCGGACGCAGCTTGGCTTTCCGTCGGTAATCATAAAGATTTGTTTGTTGGTATTGCGTTTCCTTCGCAGCATATCCATGGCCAATTGTAATCCGGCAACGGTATTGGTATGATAAGGTCCCACTTTCAAATACGGTAAATCCTTGATGGCTATAGGCCAAGCATCATTTCCAAAAACCAAAATATCAATAGTATCTTTTGGATAACGTGTGGTAATTAATTCCGCCAAAGCCATAGCCACTTTCTTGGCGGGGGTGATTCTATCTTCTCCGTATAAAATCATACTGTGGCTAATGTCAATCATCAAAACGGTACTCATTTGTGCTTTGAATTTTGATTCTTCAACCACCAAATCGTTTTCTGTTAATCGGAATTCGTCCGCGCCATTATTAATTTGAGCATTTTTTAAACTTTCTGTCAACGAAATACTTTCCAAACTATCCCCAAAATGGTACTCTCTATATTCCCCTGTTTGTTCATCCCCAGTGCCCGAATGTTTCGTTTTGTGATTTCCTGCGCCAGAACGTTTAAGATTGCCAAAAATTTGATCTAATGCCTGCTGGCGAATGGCTCGTTCCGTTTTGGCTGTAATACCTGTCCCTGAAGTCCCATCCTCTTTTAGCTCGTCTCTGATATAGCCTTTTTTCTTTAAATCTTCAATAAAGTCATCTATAGTGTACTCGGAATCGGTGAGTTTGTATTCTACATCTAGTTGACGTAACCAATCAATTGCCTCATCAAAATCACCTGAAGTATGGGTGATTAACTCTTTAAAAATTTCAAATAATTTATCAAAAGGGGATTGAAATGGTGCTTCGTATTTTTTGAATAAAAAACCTTTTTTAGTGTGCTTTTCCATAATTTTTAAAATTACACTATAGTGTTCAAAAAGTAGATAGAACGAGTATTAATTTTTAGTTAAAGTCTTCCTAAATTTCTTTTTGTGATAATTATGTAATAACAATTATTAATTCTGTAAACTATTCAAAGTTTACAAAACCTAAATTTGGATAGACAAAAATTGATTCGGGAGCACTAAATTAGGTAGTATGAAAAAGAAAACCGGCCTTTTAAAAAATCGTAAGCCCAAACAAAAATTGGCTTATTTCGAATCGCCTCCGAGGGAAAATAGCCCTAATGAAACAAAAATAGGTGACGAAACACCCGAGGCTACCACTCAGAGTTATGCGGAAGATAATGTCCTTGTAAATCCACATGAAACTACTGACAAAAGAGGTTTAATTGAAAACCCGGAAGAGTTTGAGAAAGGTAGTAGAGAAGCCCTTTTACCAAATACCAATTATGGCTTTGTAAATCGAAAAGATACTGAAGAAATCAACAGACATGATGATAAAATTGGTACTACTACGAATAGTTCACAAACTATTTCAGAAGAATAAAAATATTGGGATTGAAAGGGTTTCAGTTGATCAAAGAGCGGAGCAGGAAGATTGAACTGACTACCGCTGTTGCCTAACCAAGTTTGGGAGAA
>JAYTGH010000600.1:0-3265 GCA_043733645.1 Flavobacterium sp.
GGCACTTTGAACATAATTTTGATTATTTCCCCAATGTTCCATAATGTCTACTTCGCCACAAGCAGGCCAGTTAACTGTTCCATTAGTGCTAGTCCAAAAGGAACCTGGTTCTATAACATTTTTGCCTAACATCCATATTGCAGGCCAAGTTCCGCCACCAACTGGTAATTTAGCACGAACTTCAACTCGTCCATAAGTAAAAGCAAACTTTGAATTTAATCTTGCAGAAGTATACTGCTTTGTTATTCCTTGATCAGTAAAAGTTTCTTTTTTTGCCACTATTTTTAAAGTCCCACTATTCACATTGGCGTTAACCTGACGATTGGTATAATGCTGTACTTCTCCATTGTACCAGCTATCTCCATTGGGTAACTGTGTTTGTTGATACCAATTTGCTGCTGTTACGGCACCTGTCCCATTAAATTCATCTGACCAAACTAAAGTACTGAAAGAAGTACATGCGCCATAGATATATTGACTATTACAGTAAGACACGATCTGACCAATAGTTCCATTTTGATCAAAAGGAACATTAATCCATTGGCAAGAATTAGTTCCTGTAAAAAATTCAACTGTTAAATAATGAGTCCCTTGAGTCCAATTAATTTGAGAAAAAATACCGGTAGTTGCCATACCATTTCCAATCATAACAGCAATATTCCCTTGAGCGTTAGTCAATGGATGCTGAATTTCGGAATAAATAGTGGTTCCGGTGGCAGAAGCCAACTTGATATTAAATCGTAATGAAATAATTTGATTGGTCACCAATTGCCCACTACTATTACGTATAGTTGATTGATAATTAAATTGGGCATTAGAAAATAATGTTGTTAAGACAAATAATAAAGTAGCCAGTTGCTTCATAAGAAATATGTTTTTATATTTCTACAAATAAAACAAAGCTTCAGAACATATTTTTTTTTTGGTGTATAAATAAACTATACAGATGTATAAAAAGTAATGATTTTTATTTATTTTAAACCAAATAATCAAATTTCATAAAAAAATATCTAAATAAAACTGGCAGATTTTCCTGAAAAGGGAAAACAAATAAATAGATGAATTGACAATTTCAAAGAAAATAATTATATATAAGCATAAAAAAAGCAACTCATTGAGTTGCTTTTTTTATGCTTATATATAATTATTCCGTTCCTATTTCATTGATTTCTTCACCATTCCCTTTCGGGTCAGCTCCGTATTTATTTGGCCCATGGTTTCCTTCTGTACAGAAAAGAACTAACATCCAAATAGAAATCGCTACTATTAACAAAAGTGGAATAAAGAATCCAAGCCCCGGCATTTCTCCGCTTCCAACCGGCATTCCCGACATACCTGACATAGCCGACATGAAAAACGAAAGACCAGAGAAAACCATTATTACTGCCAATATTATGATTAATACATAAATGAGCAATAGTAGTTTCCCGCTTTTGCCAATGTCATGAAGTCTTCTTACTGCTAAGGCTAAACCAGGTAAAAATACAGCCAGGCTATATAAATTTGATATACCTATTTTTAACCCTAATGCTTTATCAACTAACATTAAAAGAATACTGATAATGATATTGGCTAGTGTAAAATACCAATACTCTGAGCGCCTTGCGCGTCCTTTAAAATTTGTGTAGTTTTCAAATACTACTTTTTTGTACCAATCAATCATAAATTTTTAGTTTTTGGTTAGTCCTACTCTTAAGGATTTTCGGTTTCTCCGTTTTGTTTAGTTATTTCAAATATAAAGAATTTTAGTATTAATTTTCACTCTGTTTAAAAAATTACAGGAAAGCACTATCTATAGGTTCCCAAAGTTCAATTTTATTTCCTTCGAGATCTAATATCCAACCGAACTTTCCGTAGTCGTAAGCCTCCATTTCACCGACAATCGTAACACCTTCTTCCTTTAAAACTTTTAATAAGGCTTCTAAATCATGTACTCTGTAATTCATCATAAATGGTTTTTTCGCTTGGCGCGAAATAATTCGTCTTGGCTTCAAACGGCGACCATTGGGTTGAACATTCATTTCCGTCTTTGTCTTTCCACCAAAATGTCCAGCCATAGGAATCTACCGGAATCCCGAGATGGTTTTTGTACCATTCTTTTATTGCATTTGGGTCTTCGCATTTGAAGAAAAAGCCACCTAAGCCCGTTACTCTTTTTAGGTCTTTATTGCTCATATAATTTCTTGATCTTATCTACAATAACCTGCGCCAGCTTTTGATGACTTTCAAATGTCCACCCGGCAATATGTGGCGTTAATAAAACGGTTTCTGCTTGTAATAAATACTCAAAAGCTTTTGGTTTTTCACTGTCGATAAAAAGGTTTTCGAAGGATAATTTTTCATATTCCAACACATCTAATCCTGCGCCGAGAATTTTTCCTGATTCTAATGCTGTAACCAAATCGTCCGTAACTACATTCTTTCCGCGTGAAGTATTTATGAACCAAAATGGTTTGGCAAATGCGTTGATAAAATTAGTATTAATCATCTTATCAGTTTCGTCTGTCCATGGAATATGTATACTTAGAACATCTGCTTTCTGCTGTAATTCTTGTAAAGAAACTTGTTTAGCATTTTCATCTCCAACATTGGGCAAGATATCATAACACAAAACTTCCACATCAAATCCGCGGAGTTTTTTGGCAAATGATTTCCCCATATTTCCATAACCAATCAGGCCGATGGTTTTACCTTCCAATTCATAACCGCGATTGCCTTCTCGAATCCATTTCCCATCACGAACCAATTTATCGGCGCGATTCAGTTTGTTCATTAAAGACAAAAGCATTCCTATTGCATGTTCGCCAACGGCGTTTCTATTAGCTTCCGGTGCTGCAATGAGATGAATTTTTTTGGATGCAGCATACTCACAATCGATACTTTCTAAACCAGCTCCAACGCGGGCAATGAATTTCAGGTTTATGGCTTTGTCAATAAAGGCAGCGTCAATTTTGAATCGGCTACGGATTACAACGCCTTGATAGTTGTGAATTTTGGTTTCAATTTCGGTTTTAGATGACGTAAAATCGGCCTCGTTTTGAAAACCTGATTCTTCCAATTGTTCCCACAATAAAGGATGATTGCTGTCGATGTGAAGTATTTTGAAGCCTTTGATGGACATAGTGTTGTATTGAAAAAGTAAAGATACTATATATTGAAAGAGAATAAAAAAAGCCATCAAATTTCTCTGATGGCTTTTTTATTTCATATAAATTACTATTTCAACTTGTCGTTTCAATAATGTAGTGGCTTTTAATTACCAAAC
>JAYTGH010000601.1:0-21496 GCA_043733645.1 Flavobacterium sp.
GATTTGTGTACCTGTAAACCTATTCTAGGATTATTTTTAACTGTAAACTTATTACAGGATTAATATTAATAAGTGTAAACTTTTTTCAGGACGATACAGCTTCTTTAATTGATAGAATTTCGGGGATTGCAATGTTTTCAATAGGTATTGCACTGGTTTTACTTGGGATTGCAATGTTTTCAGTAGGGATTGCAATGGTTTTACTCGGAATTGCAATGTTTTCTTTAGGAATTGCAATGCTAGTATTGTTTCCTTTTGAAGTTTCGGATTGCTTTCTGTCGAGTAGTTCTTCAATATTATTAGTAATATTAGGATTGAAACCTCTTTCGAGTAAAAATTCAAGTGCAACACTCATTGCATTTAAGTATTCAATTCTTTCTTTTTTAGTTTTCATCTTATTGGTGTTGCCTTTAATGTTAGGCATTCTTTTCAGTTTGCCAGTTTTCGCATCTCTAAAACTATAATATATATACCAACTTTTAGATAATGCTTTTGCTTTTTCGGATTCACTAAGTTGATTCCATAGCAGAATATTTACTCCACCAGTAAATATTTTCGGAGCGGCAAAGTCTTTTTGTTTCAACAAGTTGAAGTGATTAATTTGGGAATAGTGTTCTAAATCGTGTACTAAATCGTGTACTTTTTGTAAATGTAAAAATATCTTAGACATAAAAAAAACCGTTTAGAGTACCTAAACGGTTGATTTCCTTACTTTCAATTTTGTAGCGAGAGGGAGATTTGAACTCCCGACCTCAGGGTTATGAATTGACTTTTTTTGCTCAAATCTGACCCTTTTATAACTAAATGTTAGTATTTTTATTAAAACGGTGTACTGAATGGTGTACTGTTTTGTGTCCGTTTTTTGAATTATTTTCGAGTGCAAAATACAAATTTTTTTAAAGATTTTACTATTCTTTAATTTTAAATAAATTAAAAGGGAGGATGTGAAAAATAGTTAGGTTTTTCATTTGATAATGTGAGAAAAATTTGCCTAAGGACATATTGAAAAATTCATTGCAATTTCATTGCAATACCATTGCAATGAAATTGTAGATTATTGTTTATTTGAATTTTAGCCTATTCAATTCTATTAGTGTATCATTGAATTTTTCAATTTTGTACATACTGATTTACATTTAGACAACGACAATTTTGACGGTGCTATTGTTGCTTTTTTGTATGTTTGTTGGTTGGTAGTAACATATTTTGCAATTTTATTGCACTTTATGTTACATTCATAAATTTATTGAATTGCGTCCGCATTGCAGACGCAATTTAAAATAGGATTTTTTTAATGCGATAGCATAATAAGTAATTATATGGCAGATAACTCTAATAGTTTTACAATTTTAGAAAATGATTTATTTAATGAGTTATCACAACTTGTAGAGCAAAGTCAACAACAAGTTGCAGTTCAAAATAATAGTGTATTAACCTTGCTTTTTTGGCAAATAGGTTTTCGTATAAACGAAACGATACTACAAAATAAACGTGCCGAATACGGCAAACAAATTGTCGTTACACTGTCACGACAATTAACTCAAAAATATGGTCGTAATTTCGAGGAGAAAAATCTCCGTCGAATGATGCAATTTTCGGAGCAATTTTCAGATAAGAAAATTGTCGTGACAATGTCACGACAATTGAGTTGGTCTCATTTTTTAGCAATAATACCCATCAAAAATCCAGAAGCAAAGTTTTTCTATGCAAACCAAGTCAGTAATCAGTTGATGAGTGTTAGAAATTTGCGAAAACAAATTGCTGACAAAACTTTTGAACGTGCCACAATAGCAAACACTCAATTAACTCAAATAGAAAGTAGTTTACCATATACTTTCAAAGACCCTTATTTATTAGACTTTCTTAATTTAGGAAATGACTATTTGGAAAAGGATTTAGAACAAGCAATATTATACGACTTAGAAAAATTTATTCTTGAACTCGGTAAAGGATTTACGTTTGTAGAACGCCAAAAACGAATGATTATTGATGGAGAAGATTTCAATTTAGACTTGCTTTTTTACCATCGAAAATTGAAAAGATTGGTCGCCATAGAATTAAAGTTAGGAAAATTTCAAGCCAAGCACAAGGGACAAATGGAATTATACCTCAAATGGCTAGACAAATACGAAAAACAAGAGGGCGAAAACACACCTATTGGATTAATCCTTTGTGCCGAAAGCAGTAGAGAACAAATTGAGTTACTCGAAATGCACAAAGACGGAATAATGGTTGCCGAATATTGGACAGATTTACCACCAAAAAAGCAATTTGAAGAAAAAATACATTTGCTTTTAACCGAAGCAAAAGAAAGAATTGAAAGAAAAAAGTTGTTGTAAAACAACTATAAATAAACACAAACATAATAAACAATAAAATTATTTAGAAAAGGTTTTTCAATTTTTTGAGAGTCTTTTTTTGATATTTTATAATAAGCTATATTTGCCTATTAACAAAACATAAAATATAGAAAAAACAATTAAATAATTTAAAATATAGCGTTTCGCTTAAATTTCCTGCTGTAGAAATCTCGCAAATTTTTCAAAAGCACAAGGGAGTAAGAAGTGGAAACGTCTACGTTATACGTGGGCGTTCCTTTTTGCTTTGTGCTTGGGTTTTGCGAGAACCTCTACAACGAGCTTTAGGAATTAGCCCACGTTGTATTTTGGTAAAACCAAAATATAAATGCCTACACTACATTGGATTGGTAAGGACAAAATCATCAATCATCATCAAGAAGTTCCTTATAAAGTACTCAACCACGAATATGGTTTTTCTGAAAATGGAAAAACCGAAACTTCTATTGCTACAGGAAATCTTATCATCAATGGAGATAATCTGGAAGCACTAAAATCATTATTGCCTAAATATGAGGGCAAAGTAAACTGTATTTATATAGACCCTCCCTATAATACAGGGAATGAAAATTGGGTGTATAACGACAACGTAAATTCTCCACAAATAAAAAATTGGTTAGGCAAAGTTGTTGGCAAAGAAAGCGAAGATTTGACCCGACATGACAAGTGGCTATGTATGATGTATCCGAGATTGCAGTTGCTACATAAGTTGTTGGCTAAAGATGGAGCTATATTTATTTCTATTGATGATAATGAGCAGGCTAATTTGAAATTGATAATGGATGAGATTTTTGGGGTCGCTAATTTTATAGCAAATGTTATTTGGCAACATACAATTCAAGCTAAAAATGATGTTAAAACTATATCACTACAACATAATTACACACTAATTTATAAAAAGAACACATTTGAAATAGGCAAGATTGATAGAACAGAAGAACATAATGTTGCTTATTCAAACCCAGATAATGACCCCAAAGGTCTATGGAGGGCAGGTGATTTTAGAAGTCCTAATCTCAGGTTAAATTTAAAATATGATATTAAAACACCTTCGGGTAATTTGATTTCTCCGCCAGAAAAAGGTTGGAGATGGGATAAAAATACAGTTTTAGAGAAAATCAAAACCAATGAAATTATTTTTAATAAAGATGAGACAAAAATAACGCGCAAAATATACTTGGAAAATCAAAGTGGAAGAGTTCCTGAAAGCATTTGGTTTGGAAATGATGTTGAGACAACAAGAGATGCTAATCGTTTATTAAAATCTTTATTTCAATCTGAGATTCCATTTAATACCCCCAAGCCAACAAAGCTAATAGAAAGAATTATTAATCTTTCCACAAACAAAAACTCTGTAATCCTCGATAGCTTCGCGGGTTCAGGCACTACAGCTCACGCAGTATTAAACTTAAATAAAGACGGTGGCAATAGAAAATTCATTTTGATAGAAATGGAGGACTATGCTGAGACCATTACCTCGGAACGAGTTAAGCGAGTTATTAATGGTTATGCTGATGTAGCAGGAACAGGAGGAAGTTTTGATTATTATACTTTAGGCGAGCCTTTGTTTGACGACAATAATAATCTTAATGAAACGGTTGCCGTTGATAAAATAAGGGAATATGTTTGGTTTACCGAAACCCGAAGCACCGAAGCCATTGCCGAAAATACCAATCCCTATTTAGGTACTCACAACGATACAGCCTACTATTTTATTTATAATCAAGATAACTTGACAACTCTTGACTATGAATCATTAGCGAGTTACATTCAACAAAAAGCAGAACGCTACATTATTTATGCTGATAACTGTCTTTTGCCCGAAACCTTTTTGCGAGAAAAAAATATAGAGTTCAAAAAAATCCCAAGAGATATAACCCGATTTTAAGTATGGAACTAAAAAATTATCAAAAGCAAGTTATCGATGATTTGCACCAGTACTTTGAGTATTTGCAGCTTCATAAAAAAGCCGATACTGCTTTTAATCGTTATTGGCAAGACAAAGTTGGAAGTTATAATCCACTAACGGGAGAGGGAATGCGACCTTATCAAAACACTGTGCCGGAAGCAGTTCATTTGAGTATTAAAGTGCCTACTGCGGGAGGAAAAACCTTTTTAGCCTGTAATGCATTGAAGACTATTTTTGATGCAATGGCTGATGATAAACCTAGAGCCGTAGTTTGGCTAGTACCTTGGAGTAATCTATTAGACCAAACAGTTAAAAACTTATCTAATCCCGACCATCCTTATTGTCAAAAACTGAATTCATTATTTAACAACCGTGTTCAAGTTTTTGAGAAAAAAGATTTGTTACAAGGTGCTGGGTTTAATGCTTCCTCCGTAAGAGAACAATTGAGTGTAATGGTAGTCAATTTTTCTTCCATCAGAGCCAAAAATAAGGAGGATAGAAAATTTAACGAACAGAATTCCAATTTATCCAGTTTCTCCAATAACATTGACGACACGCTAGTTTTAGAGGGAACAGAAAAGGAAGCTTTAATAAATGTTATTAGAAGTTTAAATCCCATTTTGGTAGTTGATGAAAGCCATAATGCCGAAAGTGATTTGAGTGTTGAAATGCTAAATAACCTCAATCCTAGTTTTATTCTTGATTTGACCGCTACACCCAAACAAAATGCCAATATTGTGAGTTTGGTTTCGGCTTTTGAATTGAAGAAAGAACACATGGTTAAACTTCCAGTTATTGTTTATAATCATCAAAATATTGAAGGGGTTGTTGAAAGTGCTTTGCATTTGCAACATAAATTGGAATTAGAAGCCATTAAGTTGGAAGAAGACGGAGGAAAATACATTCGTCCGATTGTTTTGTTTCAAGCGCAATCTAAAACCAAAGAAGAGAATACCACTTTTGATAAATTGAAAGCTCAATTAATTGCTATAGGAATTCCTGACGAACAAATTAAAATCAAGACTGCTAACAAAGACGAACTAAAAGGGATTGATTTAATGAGTAGAGAATGTCCTGTTCGCTATGTCATTACTATTAATGCTCTAAAAGAAGGTTGGGACTGTCCATTTGCTTATATTCTAGCATCATTAGCCGATAAATCTTCGGAAGTTGATGTTACCCAAATTTTAGGTCGTGTGTTGCGACAACCTTATGTAATGAGGCATAATAGCACAATGTTGAATTTATCTTATGTTATTACTGCTTCGGCAAAATTTCAAGATACATTGCAAAACATTATCAAAGGTTTGCAACAATCAGGCTTTAGTGAGAAAGATTATAGAGAAAAGGATATAATGACAGAAGCAGTAAAACAAACTATCACACAAGAAACTTTGGATGATTTTTTCTTTCCTGAACAGAAAGAGGTTTCGGCAATAGAAACAGCCATATTTGATACTCAAAAAGTCTCGTTTTCCCCTGAAGTTATTTCAACAATTCCCTCAACTGTTTTTGAAATAGAAGAAATGGCAATTTCTCAAAATAAAGCTTTTGAACAAATGGTAACTCAAGGTGCTACCACTATTAGTAGTACACAAATTTATACAGAAGTGGGCATGAAAATAAAGCAATATCCAATGCGTGAAAGCGTTGCAGAACAAGCCAAATCAATAACATTACCAAAATTTGTAATTGAAATTCCTAAAAACGAATTTTTACTTTTAGAAGAAGGCTCTACCGCTTTATTGGATAGAGTGAACTTATTGAAAGATTTTAAATTATCTGATAAGGATATTGTAATTCCATTCAAAAGTATGTCTTCTGATTTGTATAAAATTGATACCGAAGAAATACGGAAAGGGGAATATAAAATGTCGCCTTTTAAAATTGAAAACAACACAATTCAAGAACAAATAACAGAATATATTTTGGCAAAGCCAAAAGAAGGACAGATTAAAGATTTGGTGCATTTTGTATTAAAGCAAATTGATAAAATGCCACCTATAGCCGATGCCGAAATTAAGAAGTACGTTACCCGAATTTTAGAAAACTTATCCCCGCAGGAGTTGATTGATTTTAATCAATACAAACTTACCTATTCGGATATGATTAAAAAGAAGATTAATGATTTGGCTGATATTGAAGCAGAAAGCATTTTTAAGGATTGGGTTGCGATTAAGAAAATAAAAACGATGCCTAACTGGAGATTTGAAACGGTTATTATTCCATCAAAAATTGGTAATGATATTGGAAACTCTTTATACACCCACGAGGGTGATATGAACTCTTTGGAACAGGAATTTATAATGCAAATTTCGAGCTTGGAGAATATATCTTTTTGGCACCGAAATTTAGGACGTGGAAAAGGATTTTCACTAAATGGATTTAAGTCTAACCATTATCCTGATTTTATTATTGTAACCAAATCGAATAAAGTAATATTAGTTGAGACCAAAGGCTCTGACCGTGATAATTCGGATAGTGCTGCTAAACTTCGTTTAGGGTTGGCATGGGAAAAAGCATCAGGAGAACATTATAGTTATATGATGGTTTTTGATAAAAATGCTATTGAAGGCGCATACATTTTAGAAAAATCGATTAGCTTGATAAAACAGATGTAGCAAATTGCGAAAATATAATTTTTCACAAATACGAAAGATGTTAGTTTAATTAACTAACATCGAATAATAGGTTAGGAGTGAGTTCATCTATTGATTCGTTGTGAATTGCTTTCAGAATTGTATTTTAGCTTATAATTCCCAACTTGGAGGGATTTACCATTCGTCGGGGGTAAGTTGTGAATTGCTTTCAGAATTGTATTTTAGCTTATAATTCCCAACCAATGTAACCGGCGCAACGCTGGCCGTGTTGTTGTGAATTGCTTTCAGAATTGTATTTTAGCTTATAATTCCCAACAAAACTGCTCAAAGTCATCTGAAGCCATTTGTTGTGAATTGCTTTCAGAATTGTATTTTAGCTTATAATTCCCAACAAAGTTCTTGAAATTGTGGCGCCAGCTGATGTTGTGAATTGCTTTCAGAATTGTATTTTAGCTTATAATTCCCAACTGCAAAATCTCCGCCTTGACCAGTCTCATAGTTGTGAATTGCTTTCAGAATTGTATTTTAGCTTATAATTCCCAACCAAAGCTCAAAGCTGAACAAAAGGATTTGCGTTGTGAATTGCTTTCAGAATTGTATTTTAGCTTATAATTCCCAACACGCCGAACTGGTTGATGCTTACCGCATGCGTTGTGAATTGCTTTCAGAATTGTATTTTAGCTTATAATTCCCAACACGACGAAGTTTTTCTTGCAACCGGCTTATGTTGTGAATTGCTTTCAGAATTGTATTTTAGCTTATAATTCCCAACTAACCAGCTTTTAAAATAAACCGCACCAATGTTGTGAATTGCTTTCAGAATTGTATTTTAGCTTATAATTCCCAACTACAGACAGTAACAACAGTTGATGGTGGAGGTTGTGAATTGCTTTCAGAATTGTATTTTAGCTTATAATTCCCAACTGTGTTAGGAGAAGGGCGCGCCCGTTAGGAGTTGTGAATTGCTTTCAGAATTGTATTTTAGCTTATAATTCCCAACTTGAAGATTGGTTTAAAACCTATCCGCAGGGTTGTGAATTGCTTTCAGAATTGTATTTTAGCTTATAATTCCCAACCTTCTTCAGTTTCAAGATCTCCAGTGCGCTGTTGTGAATTGCTTTCAGAATTGTATTTTAGCTTATAATTCCCAACTTCCTAATCAATTTAAATCATGGAAAGAATGTTGTGAATTGCTTTCAGAATTGTATTTTAGCTTATAATTCCCAACTAACATTTGTCAGATATAACAGTAAGGCTGTTGTGAATTGCTTTCAGAATTGTATTTTAGCTTATAATTCCCAACCTGTACCCTGGCTTCATCACCATACTGATGGTTGTGAATTGCTTTCAGAATTGTATTTTAGCTTATAATTCCCAACTAATCCTGATATATACATTATTATGACTTATGTTGTGAATTGCTTTCAGAATTGTATTTTAGCTTATAATTCCCAACCGTAGTGACTATTTCTAATTATGCTGACTAGTTGTGAATTGCTTTCAGAATTGTATTTTAGCTTATAATTCCCAACCTCAATTGTTATAGTTATAGGATCCTTAGCGTTGTGAATTGCTTTCAGAATTGTATTTTAGCTTATAATTCCCAACCTTTTGAACTGAATTCAGTTCCATTTGCTTGTTGTGAATTGCTTTCAGAATTGTATTTTAGCTTATAATTCCCAACAATGTAAACCAAAATCTTGTCAGAGCTGCTAGTTGTGAATTGCTTTCAGAATTGTATTTTAGCTTATAATTCCCAACCTTCAAGTAAAGACAGCGCAGAGCTATTCCGTTGTGAATTGCTTTCAGAATTGTATTTTAGCTTATAATTCCCAACATTACTTATGCACATCACACAGCATCAAGCGTTGTGAATTGCTTTCAGAATTGTATTTTAGCTTATAATTCCCAACAAATTGGCGCTGACGAAGTTGCAGCTTTAAGTTGTGAATTGCTTTCAGAATTGTATTTTAGCTTATAATTCCCAACATATCAAAACATCATTATTCTGGAAAACCTGTTGTGAATTGCTTTCAGAATTGTATTTTAGCTTATAATTCCCAACATCCAACAATAGGACCACTCTTCGGAAGCTAGTTGTGAATTGCTTTCAGAATTGTATTTTAGCTTATAATTCCCAACAGATAAATTTACGGGTACAACATCAATCTTGTTGTGAATTGCTTTCAGAATTGTATTTTAGCTTATAATTCCCAACCTAAATCCAGTATTGAGTTGCTGCGATGTTGTTGTGAATTGCTTTCAGAATTGTATTTTAGCTTATAATTCCCAACTTTGCTTGAATTCTGTCTTCTGGAGTTCCTGTTGTGAATTGCTTTCAGAATTGTATTTTAGCTTATAATTCCCAACATATTTCACGAAGATATAAAAAGTTATACTGTTGTGAATTGCTTTCAGAATTGTATTTTAGCTTATAATTCCCAACAGTTTTTTTTATATTTTCATTGCTTTTTGAGTTGTGAATTGCTTTCAGAATTGTATTTTAGCTTATAATTCCCAACAAAAGGAAGCCAAATAATAGCAGACACAAGGTTGTGAATTGCTTTCAGAATTGTATTTTAGCTTATAATTCCCAACCAATATCTTCCATTACTGCAGAGTTCCTGTGTTGTGAATTGCTTTCAGAATTGTATTTTAGCTTATAATTCCCAACCTAAATTAGCTGTTCCATTTCTACCATCATGTTGTGAATTGCTTTCAGAATTGTATTTTAGCTTATAATTCCCAACTTAAGTTTCCAAGAAGTAAAGTAATATACTGTTGTGAATTGCTTTCAGAATTGTATTTTAGCTTATAATTCCCAACATACCTCGATTTAATCGATTGATATGTTGGTAGTTATAAGCTTATTTTGAAATTAAAAAAGAATGGTGTTGATGTACAGCAATTTAAGGCGGTATGCTTTTTTTAAATCCTAAAACATTAGAACAATTCTAATTGTTGAGAGGGTTTGTTGGTTTCTACGGGTTTTTTACCGTAAAAAAGCTCCATCATCCCAAATTGTTTATCTGTTATTTGCATGACACCAATTTTCCCGTGTTCGGGTAAGTTGTTCTTAATTCTTTTGGTATGTACTTCTGCATTTTCTCTACTGGCGCAAAACCGCATATAAATCGAAAATTGAAACATAGAAAAGCCATCGTCTAACAATTTCTTTCTGAATGAGGAAGCTATTTTACGTTCCTTTTGGGTTTCGGTAGGCAGGTCAAAAAATACTAATATCCACAAACTTCTATATTGGTTTAAACGGGTGTAATGTTCATCATACATAAACAGGGTATAAAATTTTCCTTGCAGTTCCCTCAAAGCATTCGTGTAAGGAATGTGTTGTTCTACTCATTGCAACCATTAGCGGACTATTCTTTCCATCAATAAAAACATCCATACTGGCAATGTTTAGCAATTGTTTTTTGATGTCAATGGTCAATTCCTCAAAAGAATCTTCGGTTTCCATAATATGACACACAATCAAATCTACATACGGACGATAGGGCTCCATAATATCATCAGCAAGGCAATAAGCATTATATTTGTTACGATGAAAGATACCCAAGGTAGGAAGCATTCCAGAACTGACAATAGCCCTTGCCGTAATCGCTCTGAGTATGGCATAGCCATAATTTAATAAATTATTGGGAGGTAATCCATTTTGTCCACGACTAAAAACACTATCATCCCTAGTGAGAATATAAGAAAGGCTTTGCCAATAAAAAACAGCGGCTCTGGATTCGTGATTTAGGGCATCGCCTGAGGTTACTTCTTTTGCCCAAAGCTCCATTTTTCGCATAGGAATTCCTTTCTCTTTGAGTAACCCTGCTTGATTGATGATTTTTGAACTAATAGTTTGTTGCCATAAATTTTTTTTGAGTGGAACAGAAGCATTGATTTGATTCTTGAATCGTTCAGATTGCTCGGTATGACCGTTTAAAGGCATCAGTAAACCAATTGGTAAATGGGACTGGTCGCAATTGATTAATGCAACATTATTATTGGTTAATTTTTCTAATAAACCATTGGTAATTGTTATCTGTTGGTTTTCTAAAACGATAACCCCAATATCTTCAATAGCCACAGTTTTTGTTTCTTGCTCCTTGTCGGGATAAGAAATAACGATTTGTTCGTTTTTGGTGCTTAAATAAGCTGGATTACCAAAGAAAAGGGTTCGCTTTATCATCGGATTATTCTTTTTATTTTTCCAAGCCTGTCAACTTCTAGTTTCCAACAAACGGATTTAATCATTACTGGCTTTTCTTTTTCATCATAAATAGTATTTGAATTGTTAAATTCAAGCATTCGTTCATTTTTATTATTTGAACCATTTTCATTAGAAATTATTTCTTTGGAATAATTATTAGAAACAAAATGACCTTCTCCACTAGTACAACTTACAAATTTATATATGCGTTCTGTTTGCTCTTTTGATAATTTATCAAAATTAATTGTAGTTGAATTTTCTTTTTCATCTTCTGTTGGTATATAAACTAAATCATTTGGAGACAGAGTAAATAAAAGACGATTTCCGTTTTCATCTATTTCTAGTGCAGAACTTAATCCTTGTTTTTGTCTTTCGATTACTTCGTTGAAGGGAATGGTTTTATAGTTTCGTTTTCCATTTTCATCTTGATAAATTGCGAAAAATAAGTTTGTTCCTTTGGCAGCTTCAACATATTTATCTGCTTTATTACCTATCTGTCCAAGTGAAAACCGTTTACTTTCTTCATAAATACGAACTTTTTTTATAGGCTGGTGATTTTTGCCATTATTGAGTACTTTAATGTTTTTGTTTAATTCTTCTATGCCTATTTCTGAAAAAGCTACTTCATGTGGAGCTATCTTTTTTCCACTTTCGTCTATTGCATTTTGATATACTTCTTGTTTAAGATGATTTAATAGAATTTTTTGAATACCAGTATCTGTTATCTTTTCTATCTTTTTTTCGTCAAACGTAATATCTAAATTATTTCGTTCTCTAGTTGCAGTTGCCTCTATGGTTTCATAAATTTGAACTTTGTCAATAGCTTTTCCATCTATCATTACAGGGAAAGCTTTGAGATGTTTTTTTAAGCCATCACTATTGTTTGGATATTGTTTTATTTTTTCTTTCAATTGTTTTTTTACTTCCTTGTCAACAATTAATTCTATTTGCTCAATTGTATTTGAAATAGTAATATGATTTTGTTTGATTCGCTTTAAAAATACTTTTCCACTTACGGTTTCTGCGTGCATTGGTTTTCTTATCGCCCAGTTATCTCCTTTTGTTTGTTTAACTGTAACTTTTTTCATTATACCATCTTCTTCTTTCCAAACTTGGTATTTGTTTACTGTTTTATTGATAACCCTAGTGTTTTGTTTAAAACTGATGATAGTTTGATTCAATTCATCTTCTGCTTTTTTTGTAAAATTCTCCCAAGGTTTGTGAAATTCCCATTTGTAATTTCCATTTGCATCAGGTTTGGTTTTAAAACAAAGTCTATTTCTTAATTCGTGTTTGATTGTTTTATCATCATCATCTTTTGCATTTAGATTATTCAAATAGTTGATGTGTGTTTTATTTATACAAGCAATTACCAAAGCATCTAAAGCGTGATGACGATGGTCTATTCTTTTTTTAGAAAAACCTTTTGCAATTTCATCAGGTACAGTAGTCTGAAAAACTTGTTTTCCACCGTTTCCAAATTCATCTTTTTTGATTTCTAATTTGCCAAAATCACTAGAATTAGTAATTGCATTTAAACGCTCAAAGCGGGCTGTAATTATTTTATTCCAAACATCATTCAGTCCCCAATCTTGTTTCATTCGTGATGTAATAGTCCCATTCAAAGAAACAATATGTTTTGAGGTCACTTCCTGTTCGTCGTCCTCTCTAACTATTTTGCTTAAAAGATTTTTTACAATTTTACTGATGTATTTAGTGTCATTTAATTGTCTTTCGATAAATTTTTCGGGAATTTCTTCACTTAATAATCGTTTTTGCTTGTTTTTATTTTTACTGTAATAGCTAGTTATATGTTGGTTATAATCTTCTTTACTAAATATTTTAACTGTTTTCCCACCAGTTAAGGTTACAATTCTACCTTCATTTTTTAAAATAAATTCTAATGCTGTCTTATTTCCTTTCAAATCATTTACTTCGGATTCACAAATGACTTTATTTGATAAGGAATCATCAAATAATCTTGATTGTGGAATAATGTGCTCGATTTGGTATTTTGTTGTAAAGAGGTCACTTAAAGGAATTAGTTTTCCTGTATACGGAGAGATATAACCTTGTTCTAACCAAAGTTTGTATTTATTAATTTCAGAAGTTGTTGGTTTCGCATTTTTCCTAATTTTTTCAACTTCTTCTAATTTTTCTTTTCTAATTTCACTACTATAAATACCTTCTTCATATATTTTTAAAATCTCTTGCTGGCTTGGAGAGTAGGGACGAATATCATTAATTCCATCATTTTTTAATTCTGTTAAAATGGCTTTGATTCGTAAGTTCGTATTTTCGTTTTGGTTAATATTATCAGTTATTCTTTTTCTATCCGCAGAATTGTTCTTCATTTCACGCCCTAATTCAATGTGAATTTCGTTAAAGAAATTTTCTTTTCCTTCTCCATAATGTTGCCAAATATCTTTTACAACTCTTAGGGTTTCTGTAATAACTTGCTCTACAATTGGATTTCGTAGAGAATGTTGTTTGAAATCGTACTTTAAAAAATATTCAATATCTGATGGAGTTTTCCATTTTGAAATATCACTAGCTTCACTGTGTTTGTCGTAAATAATATAAGAAGCTAACCATAAAGGCAAACCTTTGAAATCAGAAAGAACACTTAAATTAATTGCTTTTTCTCGAACACGTGTTCTAATGTTTTCGTCAAATTCTCCTGTTTGTATTTTGTCAATTCTGGTCAATGTTTTGGCATCGATATTCTTTTCATTCCAATTACTTCCGTAACGCATTAATGGTAATAATTTCTTTATTGCCTTTTCAGAATAAGAACCATAATCTTTTTTATAAGGTTTTAACTTTGAGAAATTTGCTATAAATTCATTAGATAAATTATGCCGTTTGGCAAAAGTTGTAATTGCTTTTGTTATTTCAATTTTATCAGTAACGGAATATAAAATATGCCATAAATCTTGAGTATTTTTGGTGTCAAAAAAAGATTTATCCATATCAATCTTTGCAATTGCGTTCAAAAACTGATTTCTTGTTTCGTTGCAAGGATAGATTTTGTCTTCAACAAAATTCCATCTGAATTTATCTTCTTTTAATTTGAATTTTGGGTACGCTAAAAATTGTTTTTGACTGATTTCTGCTTTGTCGTTTAGCCAATTAAATAATTCTACTAAATCTTCTTCCGTTTTTAAAAAATCAATCGTTACATCAATATCATTTGCGATTTCTTTTTTAAAAATTTTAAGGTTTTTTATAAACTGTAATAATCTGAATTCCTGAAAAATAGGATTTGATTTTGCAATACATTTTAAAGGTTTTAAAACTTGTTCTCCATTACTATCTTTTACTAATACCCCTTTTTTATCCTTAATAGGTCTGTACTCTAAACTACAATCACTAATTAATGAAATTTTACTTTTAAGCGGACGTTGATAAAAGATAATATCGTCTAAAAACAAGTACTCAAAACCCCTGTCTTTGATATTGTTTTTATGAGAATCATTGTGTTTGTACAATTCATCAATACATTTTTTATAAAGATTTTTATCTGTTAAAATGGCTTTATGAAATTCTATCTGAGTTTTAAGAATTTTTGATATTTCATCTTTATAAAATTTTCTTTCAATTGTCCGAACTAATTCGCCTTTTATTTTTTGATATGGGTTTTTTAAAAGTTCATCGTAGATATAGGAACCAACCGATTTTCCGCTTTGATTTATTGTTTGTTCAGTTCTAATTTTTAGTAACCCCCAATCGTCTTCCTTTGGAGACCTAAAACTTCTTTTTTCTTCATTCTCTTTATTGAGTTTTACTGTCCCATCATCATTTAATTCGGTAGTCACGATGAAATTTTTCATTTTGCCAACCCAATCAAATAATGCGATTCTGCTTTCACGTTTATAAATCCAACCATTTTCAAGAATTACATTGTACCAAATTCCTGATTTTCCTTTTTCTCTTTCAATTACATCAACAACTGTTAGCGTATGGAACTCTTCTAATTTGTTTTTATTCTCTTCTTGTTCCTCTCCACGCAATTGATAATACCCTCTTTTTTGATTGAAGTTCAGTAAAATCCAAGCTAATTCTTCTTTGCTTATTTTTTCTGTTAATGCTTTTTTTCTTAAATAGTAAATAGTCCAATCATAAGGGACTTTTTTTAAATCAGGATTTGTTAATTTGAATTCTGAAAGCATTTCGTGATGACTTTCTAAAAATAGAAATTGATTTTTACCATTTTCATTTTTATGAAAAGACAGTTTTTCTTCTCTTTCGGGCTTAAATTGCCCAAATCGTTTGTTAAAATCTATTGATTCAGAATAATGTTCAGGTAGAAAATCCAGAATGTTTAAAACTCTATGAAGTCTTTCTCTTCTTAATAAAAAGCGTTGAACTAATCTTCTAGTTCCTCGATATTTTGTTCTTTCCGCAGTTTGCGAAATAGATACTCCACTATCAAATTTGCCTAAAACATCTTGTGACATAGGGATTATTCTACTTCCCAATCCGTCTATTTGTCCTGTTTTATCGTTGAAATTTTGTTGGATTAAAGCCCATCCTATTGAGTTTGTTCCTAAATCGAGACCTAATATGTTTTTCATCATTTACTGCATTAAAATACTATAAATTAACAAAAAAAATATTTATTCTCAATATGGAAAACCATATTGGTGCTGAAAATATATTTTGTATTATTGCATTACAATTTTGAAGCAATTCACAATAAGGATTATTCCGTTGTGAAAACATTCAAAGCGGCATCCTCACGGTTGTCGCTTTTTTTAATTTTAAAGGGTCTATGAACTATGAATACTATTGAATTAACTAGAAAAGAATTATACGATTTAGTTTGGTCAACATCACTTTCAAAGTTGACACAACAATATGCACTTTCAAATGATGGAATAAAAAAAATCTGCAAACAGTTTGACATACCCATGCCGGATAGTGGGTATTGGACGAAACTGAAATTCAATAAAAAGGTAAGTAAAGAAAAGTTCAATCCAATCTTTGGAGGTGTTGATAAAATCATTTTTACAATAAGAGAAGAAGGCAACCCTATAAACGTTGACCAAACCCCATTGACCATTAGAACCAAAGAAATTGAGAATGACCCCAAGGCTCCTTTGATTGTTCCAGATAAAATTGCAAAACTGGATATTCTGACCATTCAAACCAAAGAATATTGGAATAATCGTAAAAATGGCAATTACCATAAAGACGAAAAGAAAATAACCTATCCAATCAGAGTAGAGGATGAAAATAAAGAAAGAGCATTGCGTTTTATGGACGCTTTTACAAAATTACTAAGATATAGAGGGCATACTTTTTCTAAAGAAAACCATGATACATGTGTACTGATTGATGAAATTTCTATTGAAATAGATTTAAGAGAAGCATCAAAAAGAATACCTGCAAAATCACCATATTATAATTCAGAATTAGAGCCAACAGGAGAATTTATTTTCAAAATTGGAAAATATTCAAGAGAAAAAGAATGGAGAGATGGTAAAGTAAAAATTGAAGCACTTTTAGCTAGGATAGTGGCTAAACTTGAAATGTATGCTCTGGATGAAAAAAAGCAAAGAGAAGAAACTCGTTTGTGGCGTTTGCAGTTTGAGGAAGAACAAAGAGTTAAGAACGAAATCAAAATGCGGAAAGAGAACGAAATCACAAAATTCAACACATTGTTAGCCTTATCCGAGCAATACAATAAATCCCAACTTATAAGGCAATATATCCAAGCACAAAAGCAAAAAGCCATAGAGAATGATACTTTGTCTATCGAGCTTCAAGAATGGATAAAATGGGCAAATGACAAAGCCGATTGGTACGACCCAACGATAAATTGCCGAGATGATATTTTAGATGCTTGATGTTATTACATTTTTTTAATCCCATTTCCTTTTTCATCAATTAGGTCAAAAGTTTCAATTAGTGAAATTATAGAAGGATTTATTTTTGACAATCTTTGTATTTTGATTTCAGTTTCAGATAATACAACTTCAACTTTATTTTTACTTGTATTGTTTTTCATTGCAAAGTAAATATCCGCTAAATCTGTTCCCGTTTCAAATTCAGAGTTCTCAACTATTGAACTGCATTTAATTTTAAAACCTAGCTTTTGCAATTCGATTACTCTTTTATTCCAGTCTGCAAATTCTCCCTTATCAGGATAAACAAAAATATTCTCATTCTTTATTGGTTCTAACAATTGCAATTTTAAGTTTTGTTTGCTTCCAGTTGCCATCCATAAATATTCAGGAATAAATAGGCTCATTATGATTGCGGTTTTTTCAGATTCAACAATTGCAATTGTATTGCAATTATATTGCAATGGCATTGCAATACTATTTTTTAACTGATGCAACCCGAATAAACACTGCTTTAGGTTGTATTTATCTTTATTGATTTTCTTGTGAACCCAATTAATATGTGGAAAAGGATTTTTTACTCGTTTACCAGTGTTTTCATCGAATAGAATTATTTTGCCAGTATGGACTTTTTTAGTTTGATTTGTTTGCCAAAATATAGTTGCACCTTCCCAATGCTTTGAAGTTCCTATATTGTACTTTGCAATGCAATTTTCAACTTCTTCTTTTGCAAAATGCCTGTAAAGAAATTTTGCGAAATTGTTATTGCAGTATTTTTTTAATGATTGCTTTACTAGTATTGGGTCAATAAAATCTGGAATTATATTTATCTTTTCAATATTGACTATTGCAATGCAATCATTTTGTTTTGGATTATTTTGATAGCCACAACTTGTTTCCCTGTCACATCTACCGTAAGTTCCCTCAAGATATTCATTAGTAATTTGATTTAGATACCTAACAAATCTCCGTTTACCACAGCTAGGGCAAATAAACTTTTTACTTGATTTGTCTAATGAATACTTAAATTCAGTCATAACGATTCGTAATAATCGTAATCCTCGTAATCTTTACGACCTTTACGAGAATTACGATGTTAGTTTTTAGGCTTGAAAACAGTTGCAAGCAAATAATCAATAGCATCTTGTTTTGTAAACGTGGTCTTTTCGCTTTTTTTCTTTCTAAAGTCGATTAAAGTTTTTGCTTCTTGTCCTTTTACCAATACAATAAATTTCTCCTTCTCCTCTGGAGGAAGTGCAAGGAAAACGTCATATACTGTATTGGCATTCATTTGGCTAGAACTGTAATTTTTTTATTGAATGTTTTTTTTAATCACATTTCGTACAGTTCCTTCTGAAATACTTAATCGTTTGGCAATTTCTGTATTTGCCAATCCTTGTTTTTTTAGTTCTAAAATCTCAAAATCTCTTTGCGTTCCATCTTGCTCCGATTTTTGTTTTAAATGTTCGTTTTCATCCCCATAGTCCAAAAAACTAAATTGTAGAAAGCTGTTTATTTTTTCAATTTGACAAATGATAACATTTTCAGAATCATAAATTTGTTCTGTATTCCTTTGTTTTATTTGTTTCAAATAGCGAAGCCCTTTATTCTGAAAACTCTCCCCAATAGCAAAACTGCTATCACAAAAATTCATCAACATTTTGCTTCCTGATAAATCATTCTTGTTAATAGGTCGGGATAAATCTCTCTTTGGTGTATGGGCAAGAGCAAGAATAGATAGAGAATATTTATTCTTTAATTCTTTCAAAAGTTTCATTAACGGAAGTGCGTCTTTGGCTTTTTCCGTTTCGTTTTTTAGATAAGTAATATTATCAATGATTAAAACCTTGACTTTGCCATTTTTTACTGATTGCTCCAAAGAGTGATAAAGAAAATCTTCAAAGCTTTCAAAAGATTTTGGCATTTCATTATCGGGGTTAATTTCGGCACGAAGAAAATTTGAATTGAAGTGATAATGATTTTTAAAATTCTCAGAATATCGATTTTCAAATTGTTTGTCTGATAGTTCAAAATCAAAGTAAATTATAGGCGATGGGAGGCAATCTAATTTTAAACCACAAATAGAGTTACCAATACTAATGCTATTTGCAATTTGAACTGCAAGAATTGATTTTCCTAAGTTGGTATCGGCAAATAAAATACACAATTCGCCCTCAAACCAAAATTCGCCAAATAGCATTTTGGGAATAGGTCTTAATTTTGCTTCATCAATCCAAATATTTGCTGGTTTAATAGTAAATATTGTGCTTTGGTTCTCTAATTCATTTTTTAAAGCTTCTTTGAAATTTTCAAGCCCTTTATTTATTAATTCACTCATTACTCTTTTTTAACTTTCGGCAAAGCTTAAAAAGAAAAAAACAAGAGTGTAAACTTAGCACAGGTACGGTAAGGTATCGTAAGGTATTGAAAGGTATGTTTAGGTACGCATAGGTATGATTAGGTAATTAGCAAGATAAAATAGATAGTGAAACAGTTTTTTTTGTTAATTGTAATGTTGACCGTTAAATTCTAATAAAAAAACAAGCCGTCACTTAGAGGGGACGGCTTGTAAGAGTTGCAATTTTCTCGCAATTATTTTATATTTTCATTGCAATTCTACTTCAATTTCATTGCAATGGTTATTTTCATTGAGTTTATAAGAGGTCAAACCCTAGTTTTATATAGAAATAATATTGCAATTACTTTATTTTTCATTGCAATTTTTATTCAAGTAGGTGTGAATAGTCTTCGGGTAATTCTGCATCAATATCTCTTAAATATTGTTCCAATGCAGTCATTGTTGAATGCCCTGTAATAAGCATTAATTTACTCTTGGCTTCAAATGGAGAAGAAGATTTGCGTAATTCTCGATATAATTTTGTGATAAAAGTGTGTCTAAAACTATACATTCCATAATCAATACCTAATTCAAAATGGTCTTTTACAACTGCTTTAAATCGCTTTGAAAAATGGTCTCTGCGATTATTTTCTGTTGCAATCCATTCATCACCAATTTTAGTTGGAGTAAATAAGAAACCGTCTTTGTTTAGTTCTAATAAATTGGGCAATTCTTTGATTAATATTTCGGGAATGATTTTGATTTTTACAGCCTTATTTTTAGCTCTCACATATAGTTTCTTATCTTTTATATCTATATCGCCCACTTTTAAACGGCATACTTCAACAGGGCGTAAAAAATTATAAGAAACAAATTGTACAAAGAGCAACAGAATAGGGTCTTTTACCGCAAGATGTGAATAAATATCCAACTGCATTTCGGGAGTGTAAGTTTTATTTCTTTCGGGTTTAGATTTTAAAATGTTAATTTTTTTGATGAAATTATCTGTAATAATTTCATTGTTAGATAAAACTTCAAACAAGGAACTTAAATCGATTCTTGAATTGTTTCGATTTCTTGCACTAGATTTTTCTAAAATTTCATTTAGATATTCATTTGCGATTTTTCGAGTAACTGATGTAATCGGTTTATTTTCATCAAGCCAATTCTTAAAACGGTTTATTCTGCCTTCAAAATTGCTATATGATGTATCGTTGAGTGAACCTTTCTTAATTTTTAAAGCAAAATTGAACGCTTCTTTTATTGTCATAATGGGTTCTTCATCAATGACAGTTTCATTTTGGGTTTGAATTGCAATTTTTTCAGATGGAATTGCAATTGGTTTCTTATCTTCTACAATTACTTTATTCTCCAATAGCGATAAATCGTTATCCGTGTGAGGATTAAAACCTTTTTCAAGCAAAAATTCTAATGCGTCTCGCAAGTTTATTAAATATTGTAATCTTTCTTTTTTGGTTTTCAGCCTATTTACACCGCCTTTTATATTAGGCATACGCTTTAATTTGTTGGTATTATCATCTAAAAATTTATAATAGATGTACCAATCTTTAGAAAGAGCATTGTTTTGCTCCTCTTTTGAGTGCTGATTCCAAAGCGTTATATCAACTCCTCCAGTATAAATTTTAGGTTGGGTGAATTTTTTTTTAATTGGCAAAATGTGTGCTGTTTGGTGTACGTTTTGGTGTACTGTTTGCAAAAGTAGTAAAATATTAAGCATAAAAAAGCTGGTTAATATACACTAACCAGCTCGTTTTAAATAAAATACTTTGTAGCGAGAGGGAGATTTGAACTCCCGACCTCAGGGTTATGAATCCTGCGCTCTAACCGACTGAGCTACCTCGCCTACTATTACATTCCCTGAATACTTCACTGGTTTCTATTTGTCATAGGAGTTCAGTGATACGCCTTACGGCTTAATTGCGGGTGCAAATATAAAATTTATATCAATGCTTACAAACTTAAAGTGCTTATTTTTTTTATTTTTAAAAAACGCTTTTTTATTGATTTTATATTCTATATATTTCCAAAAAATTTGTTCAAATCATGGATAATAAAATACGTTATGAGCTAGAGTTTCCATTAAATTCTTCGCCACAATTACTGTATCAATATATTTCAACACCATCAGGATTACAGGAATGGTTTGCTGACAACGTTAATTCAAGAGGAGAATTTTTCACTTTTACTTGGGATGATATTGAGGAAA
>JAYTGH010000602.1:0-3257 GCA_043733645.1 Flavobacterium sp.
GTGGGTGCAGCTTTGTACGCTTCAACAAAAGACGTTGGAGTAGCCCCGCCACCTCCTCCTACAGGGACAATCGCATTAGATTTAAAATATGAGTCCGCAACGGTAGAGCCTGATACATTAATCAACATAAAAATTGATTCTAAATTAACTAGTTCAACTTTCCCAGATAAAGTTTATGTTACATTAGAACGAGGCGATAAATCTTATTCAAGCAATCGAACTTTAATTAGTGATAAAAAGGCAACATTGATAGAAGTGCTTTTGGCGCCTAATAGTTCAAATTATTTTTCCATTGTTCTTACAGATGAAAAAGGGGACAGGCTGCCCTGCCAACCTAATAATTTGACCATTACAGATATGCACGTTCCATCTGCTCCATTGCCATATCATATTGGCGTTAAGGTTTGGGATAGTAAAAAAGAAATCACAGTTTTTAAGGGATTGAAAGGTTTAGAAAAAAATCAAATTTTAAAAGGAGCTGTTGGTGTTTCTCCTTCTGGTTTGAAAACACCCAAACAATTAACTGCTGGGAAAGTAACAGATGTTCTTAGAATTCCAATTTTCCAAGGAGAAGACGGGTTAGAAAGCAAAAATTCATTTCAAGCCAATTATGTTGCTGATGTTATTATTACTGGTGAAACTTTACCTAAAGTTGTTCCTGCAAATTCGGACATTGAAATAACATTAACTTTTGACCAAAACGGTGCAAAGCCTGTTTGTTCTGTATTTTTCCCAGTAATTGACTATACAGAAGAAGTTGATGTTGAAATTAGCTTACAACCAAAGGTTGACATTGATTGGCTTTCCAAAGAAATTCAATCAGATATTAAAAGAGCGGATAAGATATCAGATGCAAAACATAATCCAGAACTTAGTAAATGTAGCACTGAACTTGAGCAGTTAAATACAGACTTAAAAAATGAAGGAGGTAGCGAAGATGATAAAATGAGAATTTTAAATAATTTAAGAAAAGTCAGGAGCGTTTTAGATGGCTATGAAACTGATTTGGAGTGGCCAAAAGCAGAATCAGAGTTAAAAGATACGTACTACAAAGCGGAAGATTTGATTGATAAAATTGATGAAGCTGGCTTATGGGGTAATATAAACGAAACAAAAGTAAGGCACCAGATGGATGAGTTTAAAAGCCATATTGAGTCTGTAATAAAAGATAAAGATGTAAAGCTTGCTATTGAAATATCAGAAAATATAATGAGTTTAATGAGTTCGTTAGTTGAAACTTTCCGAGAGGAAGGGGAAAGAGAGAAAGACTATATAAATTATATTGATGAAAACTTTGCAAGATTACCTTGGAAAGATGCAAATAGAGCAAGACAATTAGTAAATCAAGCAATATCAAATATTAATAACAATGGTGCTCAATCTCAGTTGGAGCAAATGTGTAATCAAATCGATAGTTTAAGAGACAGAACAAATCCAAATCAGCCTGGTGATATACCAACATTTTAATAAAATGGAAACAACTTATAAAGGCATACTACCAAAAAACTTTACAGTTAAAGAAAAGTATTCAGTCTTGCTATTTATTAAGCAAGGTAGCAATGCAGAAACTTATAGGCTTAAAGGTAAAGATGGCAAACTGTATTTTCTAAAACTTTTCAATTATTCAAAACTTCATCGTTCTGCATTTGATGTTGAAAACAATTTGTTAGAAATTGAATTTCTAAAATTAATCAAGCATCCAAACATAGTTTCTTACAAAGACAGTGGTGAATTGATTTTTGAGGGAAAGAAGTTTGGTTTTTTGGTGCTTAATTTCATAGCTGGGGAAACCTTGGCTGAAAAAATAACCCGTGAAAAATTTGAATCCGTTTATGATTTGAAACAAATTATTTCGGCTGTTTTAAATGGTCTAAATTATTTGCATAGTTTGCCCGAGCCAATTATTCATAATGAAATTACGCCTCAAAACATTATGCTTGATTTATCGGGCGACATTCCAAAAGCTAAAATTATAGATTTTGGTTTTGCCCGTTCATTTCATCAATCCTCAAAAGCATACAATAAAGAAGGTTTGAATTTGAATTATGTAGCTTCGGAATGCTTTAATAGTTTTTATTCTCCTCAATCAGATTTGTTTTCAGTCGGTGCATTAATGTATCATTTGCTTTTCGGAATGCCGCCTTGGTTCAAAGACATTTCAAAATTCAAAGCAGACAGAACAAAAACCGAAGATGTAATAATTGAAGAACGTAAAAAGCCACTTGCGTTTCCTAAGGTTTCCAGTACCATAGTTGACTTTGATGAATCAATTTTAAAAATCTTAAAGAAAGCATTGCAGCAAGACCCTGAAAACCGTTTTCAATCTGCTAATGAATTTGAACAAGCTTTAAATGGAGAAATTGAAATTGAAGATGTTGATACCATTCAAAAAGTAAAGTCTGATGATAAAGGCGAAAAGAAAATAAAAAACCAGAAAGCCAAAGGAAAAGGATTTGATGCAATTGCAGGATTAAATGAATTGAAAACAGAAATGAAAAAATCGGTAATTGACGTTTTGCAAAATCCTGAGAAAGCCGAAAAATATGGTGCGAAAATTCCGAATGGAATGGTTTTATATGGGCCTCCAGGATGTGGAAAAACATTTTTTGCTAAACACTTTGCCGAAGAAGTTGGCTTCAATTTTATACTTGCTACACCTTCCACTCTAAAAAGCCGTTACATAAATGCCACCCAAGAAAATATTGCAAAAATGTTTGAGGATGCAGAGAAAAATGCACCGACAATCATTTTCATTGATGAAATAAACGAGCTATTACCTAATCGTGATAGTGATTCTCATGAAATGGCAAAAAGTGCAGTTAATGAAATGTTGGCACAAATGGACAGAACAGGTGAAAAAGGGATTTTCATAATCGGTGCAACAAATTATCCTGATATGATAGACCCTGCTATGTTAAGATCTGGTCGTTTAGAAAAGAAATTTTATTTGCCACCACCTGACTTTAAGTTAAGAAAAGCACTTTTTGAAATGAGTTTAAATAGCAGAAAGAAGGTTTTAGATTTTGGAATTGACTTTGACAAATTATCGAATCTAACTGAACATTATGTTAGTTCTGATATTGAATCTATTGTAAATGAAGCGACATCAATTGCAATGGCTGATGATTCAAGAATATCAATGACTTTGTTGGAAACGGTAATTAAGTCATTTAAACCATTTCCAAAAGAAGAGTTAAGAAAATACGAATTGATAAAGGCAAAAATGAATGGAGAAAATATTGATAAAAATAATGACC
>JAYTGH010000603.1:0-8865 GCA_043733645.1 Flavobacterium sp.
TTGGTTCATAAAGTTGTAATTCTGAAGCGTTCTATAGACGCGCGTCAAAAAGCAATAAAGGTCAATCTTAAAGTTTCGGTCTATCTGATAGATGAAAAACACACAGAACAAAAAATAGAACTTCCTAACTACGAAAATGTTTCCAATAAACAGGAAGTAATCATTGTTGGTGCTGGTCCAGCCGGATTATTTGCAGCTTTGCAATTGATTGAATTAGGTTTAAAACCAATAGTTATCGAACGCGGAAAAGATGTTCGTGGTCGTCGTAGAGATTTAAAAGCCATCAACGTTGACCATATCGTCAATGAAGATTCGAATTATTGTTTTGGCGAAGGCGGAGCCGGAACGTATTCTGACGGAAAATTATATACGCGTTCAAAAAAACGCGGCGATGTTGATAGGATTCTACAATTGCTGGTTGGTTTTGGCGCAACACCTGATATTTTAGTCGAAGCACATCCGCATATCGGAACCAATAAATTGCCTCAAATCATTCAGGATATTCGAGAGAAAATTATTGAATGTGGCGGAAAAGTTCTGTTCGAAACCAGAGTGATTGATTTCGTTATCAAAAACAATGAAATACAAGGTGTTATTACTCAAAATGGCGATACGATTTCTGCCAATAAATTAATTTTAGCAACCGGACATTCAGCGCGTGATATATTTGAGTTACTAGACAGAAAAAAGATTTTCATCGAAGCCAAACCTTTTGCGCTAGGCGTTCGTGCTGAACATCCACAGGAATTAATTGATAGAATTCAATATAGTTGTGACTTTCGTGGTGAGTATTTGCCACCAGCACCTTACTCGATAGTTAAGCAAGTTAACGGTCGCGGTATGTATTCTTTTTGTATGTGTCCGGGTGGCGTAATTGCGCCTTGTGCTACAAGTCCGGGCGAAGTAGTAACCAATGGTTGGTCTCCATCAAAACGAGATCAGGCAACAGCAAATTCTGGAATTGTAGTCGAATTAAAACTAGAAGACTTCAAGCCATTTTCTAAATTTGGTGCTCTCGCCGGAATGGAATTTCAGAAAAGCATCGAACAAAAAGCATGGCAGTTAGCAGGGCAAACTCAAAAAGTTCCGGCACAGCGAATGATTGATTTCACACAAAATAAAGTATCGGCATCCATTCCGAAAACGTCTTATGTTCCAGGCACGACTTCAGTAGAAATGGGTCAGGTTTTCCCTGAATTCTTAACTCAAATTATGCGGGAAGGTTTTACTGAATTCGGAAAAGCAATACGCGGTTATATGACCAATGAAGCCATTCTTCACGCGCCCGAAAGCAGAACGTCGTCGCCAGTCAGAATCCCTCGTGATAATCAAACTTTAGAGCACGTTAAAATCAAAGGTCTATATCCTTGTGGAGAAGGCGCCGGATTTGCCGGAGGCATTATCTCTGCAGCAATTGATGGAGAAAAATGCGCACTAAAGATTGCCGAAGTACTTAAAAAATAGAAGGCTATTTATTTTTCAATTTTTTGAAATAGATTGTAAATTTTCAACAGAATTACCCCAAAGACTATTGCCATCACTATAAGAATAATATTTACTATTCCTTCTGTGCTAAATGATAACTTGATCAGTATAGTTGAAATTATAAATCCAGAATTTCGTATTACTCTATTAAACTTATCCGAATGTAAAAAAGAATATAATAATAGGAGAACATCAACAAGAATAAGGATTGTGAAGAAATCATCAAAAAATATTTTATTGATATCTTTTATATCGGTTACAATTTTACTTAATGAAAAAAAACTTTCATACAACCAATGACCAAGACTGTAAATAGACAATACCAAAAAAACAGGGACTAAAAAAATTGCCATATTTTTTTTTAAAGAAATGAACTTTACAATTTCTGGTTTTATTTCTTTCGATTCATCAGTAATGCCCTCTCTGACGAGTTTGTAAAAAACAAAAATTAAAAAAAACATAATAAGAATAGCAACTAAATCACTTGTAAATAAGATATCGTTTTTGATAGAAAACCAGTTTGATGAAAATTCTAAATTGGATAAATCTTTAAAAATTCTTCGAATGACAATCAAAGAAATTATTTCATATTGTTTTCCTATATATATGGAGGTCGATTTGGGTAAGTAATACAGTAATAAATATACTTCATAAATAAGGATAAAAGAAAATGGAGTATAGATAGCTGATATAGGATTGCTCAATAATTTTGAATGATCACTAATTGTAATGATATTCAAATTTACTAAACTAATTAATAGTAAGTGCAAGAGGAAACTAATGATAGCAATATATACTATAATTACTTCGCTCTTTTCTTTTACTTTTTCGGATAAAAAATAATTGTAAAATGTGGATACAATAGTATTTGAATTTGTCATGTATTTTTGTTTAACAAAAATTAAAAAAAAATAAACAATATTTTTTAATTTTAATTTATAAATTTACGAATGATTTGTTTTTGAATATATTAACAACTGTTAAAGTATTTTTTAATTTCAACTTAGAATCAAATTATCTTTACTAAATCGCAGAAATCAAAACTTTTTATTAAAAAATAAATAACTTAATTACATTACTTTCAAATTTACCTCAAAACAACAATATGAACAAAATACCCTTAGAATTTCAAATTACCAATATACTGCATCAAGATACTTATTTAGTCAACGGCGAATTAAAGAAATGGACAGGAGAAACTTCTGGAGTTTACTCTTCCATTTCTTCAACCGAAGTTTACGCACCAACATTATTAGGTTCAATTCCAGTTATGGGTGAAGCTGTTGCTGATGAAGTTGTAAAATCGGCTGTTGCAGCTTATGATAAAGGACAAGGGATTTGGCCAACTATGAAAGTCATTGACCGAATCAAATGCATGGAAAATTTTGTTACTCAAATGAAAGCTACCCGAAATGAAGTAGTAAAATATTTGATGTGGGAAATCGGGAAATCGTTAGGCGATTCAGAGAAAGAATTTGACAGGACGGTCGAGTACATTTATGATACGATTGAAGATTACAAACAGTTAGACAGAAACAATGCGCGATTTACCAAGAGTCAAGGTGTGAATGCCATGGTACGTCGTGGACCGCTTGGTGTAGTGCTTTGTTTGGGGCCTTATAATTACCCCTTAAATGAAACTTTTTCACTATTAATTCCTGCTATTATAATGGGAAACACAGTAATTTTCAAACCGGCTAAACATGGTGTGCTCCTCATTTCTCCTTTACTTGAAGCGTTTAGAAGTAGTTTTCCAAAAGGGGTTATCAATATTGTTTATGGTAGAGGTAGAGATGTAGCTTCACCAATAATGAAATCTGGAAAAGTAGATATTTTAGCATTGATAGGAAATAGTAAATCGGCTATTGCATTGCAAGACCAGCATCCCAATAAAAACCGTTTGCGTTTGATTTTAGGATTAGAAGCAAAAAATCCAGCGATTATCCTTCCTGATGCCGATTTAGATTTAACCATTCAGGAATGTATTATGGGAACTTTGTCTTTTAATGGGCAACGTTGTACAGCGCTAAAAATTCTTTATGTTCACGAATCTATTGCGACTGAATTCAATCGAAGATTTACGGAGAAAGTAGATGCGCTTCCTTTTGGAAATCCATGGGAGAAAGGCGTTTCCTTAACACCATTACCTGAAAAAGATAAACCGGATTATATTCAAGAATTAATAGATGACGCCACAAGCAAAGGCGCTAAAGTAATTAATACAAAAGGCGCAGAGCGTTCGGATAATTATATTTTTCCAGCTGTCTTATATCCTATAAATAAAGAAATGCGCGTGTATCATGAAGAGCAATTTGGACCGGTTGTTCCAATTATAACCTTTAAAGATATTCAGGAGCCCTTGGATGATATGGCAGAATCAAATTATGGTCAGCAGGTGAGTTTATTCGGAAAAGACATCAGAACCATAGCGCCGCTCATTGATACTTTGGTAAATTTAGTTTGCAGGGTAAATTTAAACAGCTCTTGCCAGCGTGGTCCTGATGTGTATCCGTTTACGGGAAGAAAAGATTCGGCAGTGGGAACGTTGAGTATTCATGATGCCTTGCGTTCGTTCTCTATTCGAACATTTGTGGCTTCGAAAGACAATGCGTATAATAACGAAATCTTGCAAGCGTTATTGAATAGTAAGGAATCAAATTTTATCAATACCGATTATATTTTATAGAAAAAAGTCCCGAAGCAATTCGGGACTTTTTTAAATTTATTTCTTCGCGACAGCTTCTTCATAGCGTTCGGAAACTTTTTTCCAATTGATAATTTTGAAGAAGTTGTCTATATACCTTTTTCGTTTGTATTGATAATCTAAATAATAGGCGTGCTCCCAAACATCAAGGTTTAGAATTGGTGTGCCCGAAACGATTTGCTTAGGCATCAAAGGATTGTCTTGATTTGGAGTGCTAGTCACTTGTAATTTTCCTGTTTTATCAACAACTAACCATGCCCAACCAGAACCAAATTGTTTATCTGCAGCATCAGAGAATTGCGTTTTAAATACTTCAAATGAACCAAAATCCCTAGTGATAAGTGACGCCAAAGTGTCTTTGGGCTGCCCGCCTGATTTAGGCGACATACCCTCCCAAAATAAACTGTGATTATAATAGCCACCGGCATTGTTTTTTAAATCGGCATTGGTTCCGTCACATTTTTTTAAAATATCTTCAATGCTTAAGTCGGCTAATGTCGGGTCTTCAGCGACTAACTTATTCAGATTGTTGGTATACGTTAAATAATGTTTGGAATAATGTACTTCCATTGTCAAGATATTAATGCTTGGCTCAAGTTCATTGTATTGATAAGGCAATTTTACTAATGAGAATTCTCCATCATTAGCAGTCACATCATCAGGTTGCCCAATAGTGATTTTTTCTTCGGCTGATGGCAATGGCACTTCAACTACTTCGGTAAGCTTTTTTCTTTTGCATGATGGGAGTAATAGTATAAAAGAAAAGCATAAAACAATTGAAAGAATCTTTTTCATATCTATTTTTTATCATTTGCAATTGCCAGAATTGCTTCTATATATAATTCTTTAGCTTCGTCAATGGATAGATGGCTAATTTGCATCCAAGCGTTGGTTTTAAAGGCATTTCGCAAATCAAAATCTGCAGAATAATTATAGTTTATTGTGCCAAAAGTGGCCTGTTTATAATAGGCATAAAGACGTAGCTGCACATCTTGTGGAAGTTCAGATTGTGACATTTTTGAAGCAATTTCTACTGCTTCTTGAAATCGAATATCTAATTCTTTTTCAGCCATTTCAGTTTACTCTTTTAGTGCAATAACCGTTTGGTTTCCAACAGCATTTTGCTGAAGTTTCACCTCTACTTTTGTTCCCAATGGGAAAAACATATCGACTCTCGAACCAAATTTAATAAAACCGGCATCATCGCCTTGACGAACCTGCATTCCTTCTTCGGCATAATTTACAATTCTACGAGCTAAAGCACCGGCAATTTGACGGTATAGAATTTCACCAAAAACCCTATTTTCAATAACTACTGTTGTTCTTTCGTTTTCGGTACTTGCTTTTGGATGCCAGGCTACCAAATATTTTCCCGGATGGTATTTACTATATTTTATTTTTCCGCTAAGAGCATAACGAGTGACATGCACATTTATTGGCGACATAAAAATGGAAACTTGTAATCTTTTATCTTTGAAATATTCTTCTTCAAATACTTCTTCAATAACAACTACTTTTCCATCAACAGGAGCAAGAACAACTTTGTCATTTGCTACTATTTTTCTGTTCGGATTTCTGAAAAATTGTAAAATCAGTAATAGAAACGCCAAAGCCGCAATTTGTATGGTTTTTTCTAACCATCCTATCGAAGTAAGCTTTGGAGCAAAAAGCGTAATTATTGCTGTCACTGTCGTTGCTATTAAAATAATTTTTCCGCCTTCTTTATGAAACATAATATAAGATTTGATAAAATAAATAAACAAATGGTGCTACAAATATAATACTATCCAGTCGATCTAGTATACCACCGTGACCGGGCATTATAGTTCCGCTGTCTTTTGCCCCTGCGATTCTTTTAAATTTAGATTCGATTAAATCGCCCAAAGTACTGAATATACTAATGATTATGGCACTGATTGTCCAAATAATCATTGAGGTATATAGGTAATTTGGTTTGGGTTGAAAGTAATATTTCGAAATTAAAATTCCGGCAAGTATCGAAAATACTATTCCGCCAATAAATCCTTCGATGGTTTTTTTTGGAGATATTCTTTCGATTAGTTTGTGCTTCCCTACTGATTTTCCAACGATATAGGCAAAAGTATCATTTGTCCATATCATAATAAAAATACTGATGATTATTTTGGGTCTGTAGATAGTATAGGAAAACGGAATCTTTGTAATTATGATGAATGGAAGAATCACGTAGCCAATCAAGTATACGTATTTCGAAAGCGTATCGATAATTTCTTTTTTTGAGTTGAAAAGCAGCAACAAGCATTTAATAGAAACAAACAAAGTTGCAATTAAAAGCAAGACATCATTTGTTTGATTAGTTCTAAATTGGGTTGCTAAACAATAGGCTGCAGTACCAAAGAGAATTGGCGCTATTTTGTTTAAATGAACTAATTGGCAAAATTCATAAACAGCAATTATCATAAATATTCCGAATAACAAATAAAAACTATTGACAGAATAGGAGGTAGCAATTATAAGCAGTGCGACATAAACTACACCAGATAATAATCTCTTTAGCGATTCGTTCATTTTATAAATCTTCTAGAAGCAGCAGATACAAGTTCTTTGCGGTGCTTCCATATTGAAGAAAGTCTTCATCTTTAGCTTTCTCAAAATATTTTATAGTGGTGATATTCGTTGGATAGTCTTTATCGTATTTCTTTTTTATCACACGAAGACCATCGCTTTTTGCTTCTAAAATTTGACTTGTTGTAGCTAAAATAATGATATTGCTTGGCAAATCATTTGGTTTGTTTTGCTTGATTTGATTGGATGAAAAAAGAACAGAACCTTCATCGGCAATCAAATTTTCGCAACTGGCAAATAAAAATTTTGGACTAGCTGGTTTATCGTATTGAAGTTTATTTTCATCCAACATGCTAAAAAGCTTTGGCTCATAGCATAAGGCTTCACATTCGAACCAATCATTTTCTTCTAAAATATTCAGAAACTGATCTTTTACCTCGTTTAAGTTTTCACAATATAAAAACTTACCGCCATTTTTTTTGAAGTTATAAGTAAACTTTTCATCTACAGGAAGTAGCGAAAAGCTTGAAGGAGTATTATTGAATTCGCTTTGACTTTCTTCGTCAGAGGCATCATTACCGGTGCCAAAAATTTTTCTGAAAAGACTCATGCTTGTTTTGGTATAATCTAAGTTGAAAATTGAAATCCTTCAAAGATAAAAAAATCTTAATTCAAAAGTAAGTTTTGAATTAAGATTTTAAAAAAATGTTAAAAACCTTGATTAGGTTATACTATGTCGGTTTCTTCTGCAGGAATAGTGAAAGGTCTTTTTCCAAAAATTGTTTCCAAATCATCTTTGAAAATAACTTCCTTTTCTATCAAAATGGCTGCAAGCTGTTCCAATTTTTCTTTATTATCCTCTAAGATTTTTATAGCTCTTTGATATTCATTTTCAATTAGTTTCGAAATTTCTTTATCAATTACTAATGCGGTTTCTTCTGAATAAGGTTTCGAGAAATTATATTCACTTTGACCTGTTGAATCGTAATACGTTATATTACCTAATTCATCATTCAATCCGTAGATGGTAACCATGGCGCGAGCTTGTTTGGTAACTTTTTCTAAATCGCTCAAAGCACCAGTTGAAATTTTATTGAAGATAACTTTCTCAGCTGCTCTTCCGCCCATAGTGGCACACATTTCATCAAGCATTTGCTCGGTGCGAACAATTAATCTTTCTTCGGGTAAATACCAAGCAGCTCCTAAACTTTGTCCTCTCGGAACAATAGTAACTTTTATTAAAGGCGCAGCATGTTCTAGCATCCAGCTTACGGTTGCATGACCAGCTTCGTGGACGGCAATAGCGTGTTTTTCATCGGTGGTTACTATTTTATTTTTCTTTTCTAATCCACCAACAATTCGGTCAACGGCATCTAAAAAGTCTTGTTTGTCAACCGCAGTTTTGTTATTTCGGGCAGCAATTAAAGCCGCTTCGTTACATACATTAGCAATATCGGCACCCGAAAAACCAGGTGTTTGCTTGGCTAAAAATTCAGTATCTAAATTCTCAACTTTTTTAAGTGGGGCTAAATGCACTTCGAAGATTTCTTTTCTTTCTCGGATATCTGGTAAATCAACATAAATCTGTCTGTCAAAACGTCCTGCACGCATCAAAGCTTTGTCTAAAACATCGGCTCTGTTGGTTGCAGCGATTACAATTACGTGTGTATTTGTACCAAAACCATCCATTTCGGTTAGTAATTGGTTCAACGTATTTTCGCGTTCGTCATTACCGCCTGACATATTGTTTTTTCCTCTTGCTCTACCAACGGCATCAATTTCATCAATAAAAATTATCGATGGCGCTTTATCTTTGGCTTGTTTGAATAAATCTCTAACACGAGAAGCTCCAACACCAACAAACATTTCAACAAAATCCGAACCCGACAAAGAGAAGAACGGTACTTTAGCTTCACCGGCAACGGCTTTGGCTAATAATGTTTTTCCGGTTCCCGGAGGACCAACTAAAAGTGCGCCCTTTGGAATTTTTCCACCTAAAATGGTATACTTTTCAGGAGTCTTCAGAAACTCTACAATTTCTTGTATTTCTTCTTTAGCACCTTCTAATCCGGCAACGTCTTTAAAGGTTGTTTTTACTTCTGTTTTTTCGTCAAAAAGCTTGGCTCTCGATT
>JAYTGH010000604.1:0-3255 GCA_043733645.1 Flavobacterium sp.
CCTGTCTGCCGACAGGCAGGGAGCCGAGAAGCAAGAGAAAAGATTTCATATTGTCATTGCGAGGAGTTGCGAAGAATGAAGCAAAGCAATCAGGAGCGAATGGTTCGGGCGTTCTTGGTTTCCGTTTTCCCGCTATCCGCTGTACTCTGCCTGCCTGCCGGCAGGCAGGTGCCGCTCCTATCGGGGCTAGATTGGTAACTCTTATTTATTCTTACAAAAATAAAACATAACCTAACGTTCAAAAAAAGCTGCTGACGAACCTTTCAATTTGTCCGCATGAAACAATCAGTTCGTCCGCATGAATCAATCAGTTTGTACGGACGAACTGATTGATTCACCATGGTCTTTTTGAACCCCTGTATTTACTGGAGTTCCCGAAGGTAAAAAAGTGGTTTCAGAATTGTGCAGGCGCATGGATTTTTGTGGGAAAAAATTAGGCTGGATAGCCCTTATCCATAAATGCGGTTAGCCTGTTTTTAGGTAAAACTTTCTCAACTTCTTTGACAATTTTTAAAATCAATAGCTTGTCATAACGCTTTGTTTGTGCTACCGTGAAGCATAAACTTCTTGTTCATCGTGTTTCCTATACACTGTTTTTGTGTATCGCTATTTCAGGACAAGACATTCAAAAGCATTTGTCTTTAACAAAAAACCCTTTCTGAGTTTGAAACTCTGAAAGGGTTGATCCTATAATGTTGTATTTTTAATGACTCATATTCGCCACATCATTCGGGTTGTGTTTATATTTAAACATAAAGCCAAATAATATTGAAATTACCAAAGCATAAGAGGCAAATATATACCAGAAACTACTCCAATCCGTTTTTCCACCAACAGTCAGGGCATCCAAAATTCTACCGCTTGCAAAACTGCCAATCATAGCACCAATCCCATTGGTGACCATCATAAATAATCCTTGTGCACTTCCTCTCAATTTAGAATCTGCTTCATTTTCGATGTACAAAGAGCCGGAAATATTAAAGAAATCAAATGCCATTCCGTAAATAATCATTGATAAAACCAAGAATATTACTCCAGAACCTGGATCTCCAAAACCAAACAATCCGAAGCGCAACACCCATGCCAACATACTCATCAGCATAACTTTCTTAATACCAAATTTTCTAAGGAAGAATGGAATTGTAACAATAAATGCAGTTTCTGAAATTTGTGAAATAGATATCAGTATGTTTGAATGCCTAACTCCCCAAGTGCCTGCGTATTCTGGAAAACTTTTAAAACTATCAATAAAGGCAACTCCCCACTGATTGGTAACCTGCAAAGCAGCTCCTAACAATAATGAGAATCCAAAAAACATAGCCATTCGCTTTTCTTTTAATAAAACTAAAGCATCAAGACCTAATATTGATTTTATAGAGTTTTTAGAATTAGTATTTTGAGGTTTACTCGGCGGAAGTGTAAAACAGTAGAAACCTGTAATCAATGAAGCCCCAGCAGCAAAGACCAACTGATTAGATGTAAGTGTCCATCCGAAAAAATCGGTTAACCATTGCGCTGCAATAAAACCAACTGTTCCCCAAACCCTGATTGGAGGAAATGATTTTTGTGGATCTAAATTATTGCTTTTTAGTACTGAATAAGAAACAGTATTATTTAAAGAAATTGTAGGCATATAAGCCATACATACAAATAACATTGCCAAAAACATTCCTGAAGGAGAATTAACCTTACTAGCATAAAACAGTGCTACTGCGCCTAAAATGTGGCACATTCCCTGAAGCTTTTCAGCATTGATATATTTGTCTGCCAATAAACCCAATACACCGGGCATAATTATCGATGCAATCCCTAAAGTTAAAAAGGCATTTCCTATATCGCTTCCTTGAAACTTTAAAGTTACAAACATATATCCTCCTAATGAAGTCAGATAGGAACCCCAAATAAAAAATTGCAGAAAGTTTAAAGCCGTGAGTCTAAATTTAATACCCATAAAAAATAGTTTTTGATTTAGTTAAAATAGAACGTAAATCTACTATTTATATCCAAATTCGCAAATGATTGAAGGTTTTTTTGTCATTTCGACGAAGGAGAAATCACATATTGATGCATTTAAATAGTTTGATGAGATTTCTCCTTCGTCGGAATGGCAGTTTAAAAGACAATTACATTTTCGTCACATCATCCACCATTTCCAAAACGGCGTTGAATTGTTCCTCCCGAGTGAGATAAGAATTATCAATTTCTATAGCGTCATCGGCTTTTCGCAACGGAGAATCATCACGATGTGTATCAATATAATCACGGCCTTCTACGTTTTTCAAAACGTCTTCAAAAGAGACACTTTGCCCTTTTTCCTGCAATTCTTCAAAACGTCTTTGTGCACGTGTTTCTGAACTTGCGGTCATGAAAACTTTGAGTTCAGCTTTTGGAAAAACTACGGTTCCAATATCACGACCATCCATCACAATACCTTTCCCTTTTCCCATTTCCTGTTGTTGTTCAACCAATTTGGTGCGAACCTGAGAAACTTCTGCCACTAAACTCACAAAATTAGAAACTTCGAGCGTTCTGATTTCCTTTTCAACATTGACATCATTTAAATACATTTCGGCAAAGCCCAGCTCAGGATTGAATTCGAAATGCAATTTTATAGAAGGCAAACTGTTAATTAAAGTTTGTTTATCGAAAAAATCAGTAGTTATATAACCACTTTGCATGGCAAAAAAAGTCACCGCACGATACATGGCACCAGTATCAACATAAACGTAGCCCAAATGTTTAGCTAATTGTTTGGCTAATGTACTTTTCCCGGTGGAAGAAAAACCGTCGATGGCAATGGTAATTTTTTTACTCACAATTTTATTTTTTTTTGGTGTTCGTGAACCTTCGGTTTCATATGTAATTATTTGTCATTTGCAAAATCAATGGTCAAGCCAAAAAGGCTAGTATTGGCTGCTAATGTATATCGTGAATAAGAATAATTGAATTTTAAATTCCCCATTTTCAATCCGAAACCAACAGAAATTCCAGAGAAATTTCGCTGATTCAAGATACGCAATTCTTCGGCTCTTCTGAAATTGTAACCTACCCTTACATTAAAACCTTTATCCGGAAACAATTCTGCACCAATAATAACATGACGCAAAGCATTTCCAAAAACAGAAACTTTCTCTGGTGTTGAACCTCCATCTAATGAACCTTGCGCTCTATTTGGGTTGGCAAATGCCAATTGCCATTGCTGCATATTTTCAAGAGTTAAGTGCCACCGAATCGGAACATTTTCCATCAATTGCG
>JAYTGH010000605.1:0-3248 GCA_043733645.1 Flavobacterium sp.
ACTATTTTGGCTTTTTTTGGTATTCAATTGCAAGGAACATTGTACAATTACTATTATGTAATTTTGAGAAACAAATCGGTTGGTGGTGATAGCACAAGCAAAATATTCGAATACAAAACGCCGAAAGCTTTGCCTGGCGAAAGTCAACATTCAGTCAATATTTTATTTGGAATTTATACTATTGTTTACGGAACATTTGACAAGATTATTCATGCTTTAGACAAACAAGCGTATAGAGTAAAAAGCTTTCCCAATTGGTTCATGACGTTACTTTCTTTGTATGGATTGGGATTTCAATTATTAATTATAGCCGTAATGCTACCCTTGGGTTGGATTGAATGGATAGTTCCGTTTTTCATTGGGTATACGCTACTCATCTTTGCATTGATTGGGATTCGGAAAAAAGTAATACTGTGAATTATATAATATTGATTCATAATTTCATAACCCTAACTTCTTTCTAAATGATGAAATTTATAGTACACAAATTTTAAACTATAAATCATGCCGAATTCAAAAGAAATTAAAGGAGATTGGGAACAATTAAAAGGAAAATTGAAGCAAAAATATGCAGACTTAACTGATGACGATTTACTATATGAAGAAGGCAAAGAACAGGAAATGTGGGGAAGATTGCACGAAAAAGTAGGAAAAACTGAAAAAGAAATTAAAGCCTTATTTGATTAAATTAAATCAGGCTTTGATTGTATTCGGAAATGCTACATCAATGAGTTATTTCCAATAAAAAAGGACTTCAATTGAAGTCCTTTTTCTTTATGCTTTCTTATTTGTCTTTATCGAACAGCCAATAGCTTTAGTGATTGCCGGCGAAGGATTTTTTCCGCTTTCCAATGCAGCTATAGCATTTTCTAGATACTTTTCTTTCACAGCTGAAGCATCGTCCGAATTATCATCTATAGCACCGATGTATTTTACCACCAAGTTTTTATCGAGTAAAAAGGCATGTGGCGTTTTCGTAGCTCCATATTGTGGATAAATTATTTGTCCTTCATCTACCAAATACGGAAAAACAAAACCTTTTCTTTGGCTTTTGCCTGCATCAATTCATAAGAATCTTTAGGTTGCACATCAGGATCATTCGGATTTATGGCTAACAATAAGTAACCTTTCGGTTTGTATTTTTTGGCTAAAGCATTTACTCTATCATCATATTTCATCGCAAACGGACACGTATTACATGTAAACACAACAATAAAACCTTTAGCATCTTTATAATCAGACATGCTATACATTTTTCCGTCAACTGATTTTAGTTTGAAATCAGTGGCTTTGTCTCCGGGTTGATAACCAACGGATACAATACTTTCTCCTATCAAAAAAGAGGAAACAAAAGCAAAAACTAGTGGAATGACTCTCATAATAAATTACTTTTTTTGGTTAATAAATGTGTTAACATAGTCGTTAAGTTCGTTGAAATTATCAAATTCATGTTCGGCAAACAGCTTTTGATTTCCGCTGAAAATGAATGTTGCCGGAATAGAACCAGTCCAATTTCTATCTATTTTGGGGAGCCAAGTATTATAGTCTTTGTCGTTTAGCGAAACGACTTGTGCAGATATATTTTTTCTTTTGATGAACGGAATAAGTTTCTTTTCTATATCCTTTTTACTGTCGAGGCTTGCGAGAATAACAATTACGTTTTTATTCTGTTGATGTAGTTTTTCAAAATAGGATAACTCTTTTACACAGGGTGCGCACCAAGTTGCCCAAAAATTAACAACATATATCTTCTCATCATTTTTGATAATGGCTTTTTCAAAATCATCAAACTTATCATATACCGTAAGTTCCTGCGCTATAGAAGTTTGAACAAAGACCAAAAAAAAAGATATAAATAAAAGTTGTTTCATGGAAAAAATTAAGATTAACGAATTTACTAACTTAACGCCAAGATTTTAAACTCCTTAACAAAATTTTACCATAGTGTTAAAATACGCAAAAAATTAACTTTTTAACATTTTCAAGGTCTTCAAGCTTCTGAACGAACTCAGGTATCATTGGAATGGCCTTTCGTTTCGTCCGATTGTGGTTCCATCCACCTCTTGTCAACTTGCGTATCCCTCGAACGTTCTTCTGTATGTCTTATATTGTCTTCCGCAGCTAATTTTGGGCTTGTTTGTTTCATCTTTTAGCTTCCGTGAGTTTAACGTGAGTATTCAAACAATAATTGTTAACAATTGCTTGTTTATATTTTCTCAGCCAGAAAGTTAGCGTGTTAAACTTTTTGCTATCTTTAGAACTAATTAATCAACCATAGCGCATACATAAGTTCGAAATGGTAGAGTAATATTAAAACATATAATTATGATGATAGAAAATAAGGAAGGTTTTTTTAGAGCGTTAATGGTATTTTTTTGCTGTGTAATAATCTCGCTGGTTATCGGATTTATATATGATAACCTTCAACTTTCGGCTACAATAGGAGTTGGTCTTGGCTTACTTTGGATGGGCGTTGCTTATTTTAATCAGAAGGAATAACAATTCTTCGATCTAACCCAACCACTCCTTAAAATCATTAACTCGTTCACGTGCTACAATAACCTCATCGTCTTTGTAAGTTGGTAAAATAACCTTTAGTCTTGAGTTGCTGTAAATCTGGATTTCCTTTATGCCTTTCATAGGAACGATGAATTTTCTTGACACGCGATAGAAATCTTTTGAGTCAAGTTCGGTTTCCAGTTGTTCTAAAGTGTTGTCCAAAAGATAATCGCGATTGTCAAAAGTGTGTAGATAAGTTCCTTTGTTTTCGCTATAAAAACACTCCACTTCTTCAATGTTTATCATCTTGAGTTGCTGCCCCATTTTGATGGTGAAACGTTTTCTGTAGTTTCTATCCATTGGATTCACAAGCATTTTCTTAATCATTTCAAAGTCGAGCGACAAGTTAGGCGCACTTATATTTCGTGTTTTAAATTTGTTTACTGCGGTTTCTAAATCGTCTTCGTCTATAGGTTTTAGTAAATAATCAATGCTGTTCAGCTTGAAGGCGCGCAACGCATATTCGTCATAAGCCGTCGTGAAAATCACTGCACTTTTGATATCAATGGTTTCAAATATCTCAAATGACAAACCATCTGATAACTGTATATCGAGAAAAATCAAATCGGGATGCTGATTTCCATTAAACCAATGAATAGATTCTTCTACAGAATGGAGCATTTGATTAACCTGCAAACCCAGTTTCTCTACTTTGCGCTGAAGTAATCGTGCTGCAGGTTTTTCGTCTT
>JAYTGH010000606.1:0-3233 GCA_043733645.1 Flavobacterium sp.
TGTTTATATGCATTTGGTTGAAAGCGCTCCTTTCAATAAAGGAAAGACAAAAGTTTATTCCGGCGTTGCGGGCAATCTGGTTGCCTATGTGCATATACCGATTAAATTGACCACCTGATTCCGGAGCAAATTGACCACCTGTTTTTCTGGCGAAGATTTTCAAAGTTCCTACTTATTTTGGTCGTTAAACAAATGTAAAAAAATAATGATTTAAGAGGTTAAGAGTTCAGTACTATTTTGTTGTTTTTTTCTGAGTGATTCACCTTTTAATTCCAAACGATGTGCTTCATGTATAATTCTGTCAAGGATTGCATCGGCTACCGTTTTTTCTCCAATAACCTCATGCCACTTGCTAACAGGAACTTGTGAGGTAATAATGATTGAAGTTTTTCCATGCCTGTCTTCAATAATTTCCATTAGCGCTGTTCTGCTTTGTGCATCGAAGGGGTGGATACCAAAATCATCAAGGATTAAAAGATTTTGCCGTTCTATCTTTGCAATCTCTCTAATATAAGAACCATCAGCCTTTGCCATTTTAAGTTTGCCAAAAAGTTTTGCCGTATTATGATACATCACCTTGTAGCCTTGTGCGCAAGCCTGGTAGCCTAGAGCGGAGGCAATATAACTTTTGCCAACTCCGGTACTTCCTGTAATGAGTATATTTTCACGCTTATTAATAAATGAACATTCGGCAAAACGCATGATTTGATTACGGTCGATGTTCCGGTTGGTATGATAATGCATCTCTTCTATTGCAGCCTTGTATCGGAAGCGTGCATTGGTTATTTGACGCTCAATGCTACGATTTTGCCTATCCTCCCATTCAGCTTCAATGAGTTGAGCGATCATTTCATCAGGAGTACAATCTTCTTGTTTGCCTGATTCAAGGCCTGTTTTAAAGGTCCTGTGCATGCCAAAGAATTTCATCTTGCGCATTTTTTCTAATGTTGTTGCATTCATTTTTTTGTTTTTGGGATTAGTAATTTTGTTTATTGGTAATAATTTTCACCACGTATGTTTTCGTGTAGTGGCATTTGTAATTGTCCTTTTTCATCGGCATCATCGTATAAATCCATTCCTTTTTCTAATATGCTTTGTATGGTCTTGTAATTGTAAAGACCGTATCCAAGTGCTCGCTGACAAGCTTTTGTCAACCGATCATTACCAACTTTCTTTCCAAAACTTAATATACCAATGCAGGATTTATAGGCTTGTTCGGGATGTTGTTTTCTGTCCAACACTTTAAGGATATAGAGTTGCACATCTTCATGAATATCACCTGCCCAACTGAGAAAACGCTCGGGCGTCCAATCGCTTACAAAGCGGTGCGCGGAGGCTAAATGGTCTTTATCAGTGGTATAGTTGTAGGGACTTTTTATTCGCTTATGGATGGCTATTCGTTCGTAATGATAAAATATTTCTACTACAGAACGTGAGTACATCAGCTTTACTTTTTTACCAATAAAGCGATAAGGAACGCTGTAATAATGCTTGTCAACACTAAGTGATACATGCCCATTTTTGGCTACAGTAACAAAGTGTTCTTTTTTTAATTCGTAACGAAGCGGTGGTAATGGAGCTAATGCAGTACGTTCAACTTCCTCGAACTGCTCTCTGCGGCTGTAGTTTCTACCGGTTAATAAGGTACTGTTATGCTCTTCCAGCGCTACTCTAATGGCTGCATTTAATTCTGCTAATGTAAAATAATCATTGCCTCTTATCTTAGCATAAATACGCGTATACATTATGCGCACAGCGTTTTCTACCAATGCTTTATCTCTTGGTTTATAGGCTCTGGCGGGCAATATGGTGGTACTGTAATGTTGTGCAAAATCTGCAAAGGCATCGTTTAAAACCGGTTCGTATTTACTGCTTTTTATTACTGCTGATTTTAAATTGTCGGGCACAATGGCAGCCGGAACTCCTCCATAATAAAGCAATGCTCCTTCACAAGCGCCAATAAAATCGTCTTTCTGTTGACTCATCACTGCTTCAACATAAGTAAGTTGACTGGCACCAAGTATTGCTACAAACACTTCTACATATTGTATTTCGCCTGTTTGTTTATCTACTATACTTAATTTATCTCCTGCAAAATCAACGTATAATTTGTCTCCTGCCTTATGTTCCATCCGCATGGTTGGGCTCACCTGAGCCTTCCATCTTGCAAAATAGTAATTGAACTGGCTTCTTCCTACACCATTAATATGTGTGCTTTTATATTCTGTCCATAGCAATTGCCGAGTTACTCCTTTCTTACGTAACTCCTTATCCATCGCTGGAAATAGAGAGAATAAGGTTTCTAGTTTAGGATTAACTTGGATGGAATCTTGCTTTACAAAAAGATCTTCTAAATCTTTATCACAAAGAGAATTTACTTCTAAATAGAGTAATCCACTTTGAGTAAATTCTTTAATGTATTTTTTAATCGTATTGCGCGCTACTCCTGTCTGCTCAGCTATCTTGAGCTTACTTACGCCGGTGGAATGCAGTCGAAGTATTTGTCGTATTTTATTCATGTTAATTGAGTTATTTGCCATTTTTAGAAAGTTTGATTTCTCAAAACTTACTAAATTATGGTTACCTCAAAGCATGAACTCCTTTCCTCTTTTTCAGGTGGTCAATTTGAACCGGTTTGCACTGGTCAATTTAAACCGGATTTAGGTGGTCAGGTTAAACCGGACTGGGGTGGTCAATTTCACCGGATTTTGCACTTAAACGACTTAATATTTCGTTTACAATTACCCTCTTTTTCTATTTCAAAAGCAATCCTATTTACGACTGCTACGACTCCCCCTACGACATATACGATTCTCCCTACGACACCTATTAATACTACAAATACGCTAGGATTTCACTTTAAAAAATTTGAGATTTGTATTAAATAATTTTAAAAAAATTAAACATGTGTAATAGAAAATGTAAACACTGCGGAAAGGAATTAACTTCTTTCCATGGAAATAGAGAGTTTTGTATACCACCTATAATCTTTGATAAAAAATATCAAATTCGGGATTGTAAAATTACCTATAATAATTTGAAGGCTAAATTTAAAAGAGATAGGACAAAAATAGTGGCCGAGCAACAATATAAAAACTGGAATGGATTTAATAATTTGTTTTATAAAAACAAAATAATTGTTACAGAAGCCGAAATGCGATCCGAAGGTATTTATTGTGAATCTTTTATTATTTCAAAAATTATTGTAGGTACAGGTGAAGAAGTAAAATGAG
>JAYTGH010000607.1:0-3225 GCA_043733645.1 Flavobacterium sp.
TTATTCAATAGTACTAGTAGGTTTCTTAACTTCGTGCGCATCATCACATCCTGGAAGAGTTTGCGGCGGACCAGGTGGTGGAAGATGTGTAGATAATACCCACATTCATAAGACAATTCACTATAAACCCATTGCTTGAAAACAAAACTGTACCTCGCTTTATTTTGTGTTGCATTCTTTTGGGGAACTACATTTTTAGCCATACGCGTTGGTGTTGAAACCATTCCACCCTTTCTTTTAGCTGGAATCAGAAATATAATTTCAGGTTCTATCATATTCATCTATTTATTGTCTCAAAAGAAATTAGAACGGGTAAATCCGAGACAATTTTTGCGTGCTTTTATATTGTCGATATTGATGATTGTTTTGGCAAATGGTTTGACCACTTATGCTGAAAAGTATATCACCAGTGGATTGGCTTCGTTAATTTCAACGCTTACACCTTTTTGTGTCTTGATTTTGAACCTAATTTTAAGATACGAAAAACTATCGCTCAAAACGGTTCTTGGAATTCTGTTAGGAATGTTTGGTATTTTCTTAATCTACCAAAGCAGCTTGGCAGATTTACTAATTCCGGAATACAGACAAGGGATTTTTGCATTATTATTAGCAATTTCAGCCTGGTCAATCGGGACGATATTTATGAAAAGAGGAAGTGAAAATTCCTTGACCATGCTGATGAATGTTTGTGTCCAAATGCTGATTGCTGGTGTGGTATTGACTTCAGTTCAGTTTTATCAAACGCCTGAAATTTCAACTACAGCTTGGAGCATCCGAAGCATCTGTGCCATGATATATCTGGCTTTGTTTGGTTCAGTTGTGGGCTATGTGGCGTTTAGCTATCTAATTTCTCAATTGCCTTCAACAAAAGTTGTAGTACTATCTTACGTCAATTTAGTGGTAGCTTTATTTTTAGGTTGGCTTATTCTGGATGAAATAATAACAAGCCGAATTATCGCTGCAACCATATTCATTATTAGCGGTGTAGTCATTGTAAATTACAAAAAAGCAAAATAAATTCATTTGTATTGTAACAATTGATGATTGGCATAGTCTTATGAACACCCGAGGCACCGCCGAATTGTTCGGAGCGCAGCGGAGAAAATCATCAATCACACGAGCGTCAGCAATGACGTTCAATAAATCAATCACAAATGAAATCACTAAGCATTACCTTATGCTTACTTGCGACGCATTTTATATTCGCACAGGAAGCCCCGACGAAAAGTCAAGAAACCCCAAAGACCAATACAGCAGACTCGAGCCCACAGGGCGAACAGGCGAAGCAAAAAAAAACCAACGAGCTTTCGGAAGTTACTGTGTATGGCAATAAAAAACAATACATAAAAGTAGAATCGGACAAAACTACGATTAACGTCAGAGACAACGCCATGCTCAACAGCGGCAGTAGTCTGGAAGCCGTAAAGAAAATTCCGGGTGTTATCACATCGCCAACCGGAAGTATTACACTGAATAGTAAAGGTGTAAGCATCTATATTGATGGCACACCCACTACTCTTAGCGGCACCGATTTACAAAATTACTTGGCTACATTGCCCGCCAATGCCATTGAAAAAATCGAATTAATTTACAACCCTGGCGCTTCTTTTGATGCCAGTGCCAGTGGTTCAATCATTAACATCATCACAAGTACCAAAAGAAAAAAAGGCATCAATGCCAGTTTTAACATCAATTATAATTTTAATAAATATCAAAAGCCAAGTCCACAGATTTTGTTAAACGGAAAAACAAAAGATTTGAGCTGGCAAACCATGATTGGTTACAATTATATCGATAGTGAAAGTTTGAATACAACAGACCAAAACTTTACTTCTTTTACGCCAAACGAACATTTGTATCAAAGGAATTTGGCACAGTTTACCAATAGAAATTTTTATTTCAGAACGGGAACCAATTATAAACTGAGCGAGAAATCAAATTTGTTGTTCAACTATAATTTGAATAGGGCGAATGACCGAATTACGAACGAAGCCACAACAGCCGGAACCGGGATTGATTATTCGAATTTTGGCTATTCTAAAAACAGAAATAACAATCACGAATTGAGTTTACAATACAAAACCAAATTGGACACCATTGGAAGAACGCTTGATGTTACCGCTTTTAGCAACTTCTTTGACAAAAATCCAACAACTACTTCACATGGTCAAAGCAATGGCGATGCGACTTTTTATAATGGTGGTTCCGATTTTAAACTGGCGAACTATTATTTGAAATATGACTTTGCGATTCCATTTAATAAAACTAATTTTTCGTTGAATACAGGTGGAAAATACAATACGATTAAGGTTACTGACAATGGAATTTACAATTTGAACTCAGGAACAAATTCAGTTACGAATTTTGATTACACCGAAAATAATTTGGCTTTGTATGTCGAAGCCAGACAGAAAATCAAGAAGTTTAACTTTACTGCCGGTCTTCGTTTTGAAGATTATAAAGTAGATAGAACGGCTTTTCAAAATAGTACTGAAACCAAAATCAATTTCAAGAACACTAACTTCTTTCCGAATGTAAGTGCGCTTTATCAAATGAATGACAATATAAATTTCACCGCTTCGTATTCTAAAAAAATCCAACAAGCCGATTACAATACCTTAGACCCAAATAATTTTACGAATTTTGATCAATACAATACTTCAGCAGGAAATCCGTTTTTAAAGCCGACCTTTTTTGACAATTTTGAGGTGAAAGTGACTGCCTTTCAGTTTTTGAGTTTTGGTGGAAATTATACGATTGCCAAAGACAAAAACTTCTTTATATTCAATGCCGAACCGGGAGAATTGGTGAGTAACCAAACGTTCCAGCAGTTTGACAAAGTAAAAACCATGAGCTTGTTTGCATCAATTCCTTTGCCGTTGGATTATTTCTTTAAAAGAAAAGAAGAGTTTCAAAAGAGAATGAACAATATGGAGAAGATGAATTACATAATGTTCAATTTCAATTACATTAAAGTGCAGACAGAAGGTTACAATTTTTCGTTTAAAAACAAACCCATCTTAAATTATTCTGCGGAAGCACAATTCATTTTGCCTTGGGGGATTAAAAACGCTATGTCGTACTTTATTCTGCCAAAAGGTACTTGGGAAATCTATAATATTACCACGCCAATTCAGGAGTTTGATATTTCGTTCAGCAAAGATTTTATGAATAAAAATTTAAAAATTGGCTTGCATTGTTTTGATGTTTTCAACTCGAATGAAG
>JAYTGH010000608.1:0-3218 GCA_043733645.1 Flavobacterium sp.
ATCTTTATCACTATCATTCATTAAGTCTTCAATTTCACCAATTCTATTGTTGAGTGAATCAAGTCTTGCATCATTTTTATCTTTAATAATTGCCCAATCCCCATGTATTTTTCCTTTTCCTAATGCAACAGAAACACCTAATGTAACTCTGGATAAACTTCCTGTTAAGTTATTAGAACTTTGTGAATATGTTGTACCATCCCAGTTGAAATGCTGTCTTAAATTTGAATTAACTGCAAAGTCTGCAAAAATACTTATGTTCTTATATATTCTAAATTGTGGAGCTAATCCCCCTATAGCGCCACCGTTCCATTCATGATGTCCTACTAAAGGTCCCATTTTTGGGGACATACGTGAAATTTGGAATCCAAAATGAAATAACAAACCAAATCGCCTTGCTTGATTTTGAATGTCAAATAGTCTTATCATGTTAATAACACCTTCACTAGAAAATTGAATATGTTCCATGTGAAATGCCTTACTATCTGAATTATTTTGCTCTTGTAAGTTGTCTACGTTAAAATTTGCTTTGATTCCAAATTTTGGACTAAACATGTATCTTGCCCCAATTCCAACATGGTTAATTGGAATTCCTCCGAAAACTTTTCTTGGATTATTCCCATAATAACCATCCGTGTATGGTTTAGAACCTTTAGCTTGTCCAAAGTCAGCTTCAATAGACCATCTGTTGAAGTACTCTCCAGGAAGTTCTTTAGCTTGTTCAACATCAATAAGTTGTAAATCTTTTTTTGTTTTTTTGCTCTTTTTGCTAACTTCTTGGGCATTAGAAGAGAATGAAAAGCAAAAAAGAGATATTAATATTAGTAGGTAATTCTTCATATGGTTTGATTTTCAATAATTAGTAATATGTTAAAATCGGTACAAATATAGATTTTTCAAATTAAAAATCAACTTTTTTGCACTTTGAATGGATACACTTATAAACAATTTATTCAACAAAATCAATTTTTCCAGATGGCATTTCATAAATTTCTAAATCAAAAAAACGAATTGATGCAAAAATATGATCAAAAATATCAGCCATAATATATTCGTAATTTTCAAATCGTTTATCGTTTGAAAAAGTGTAAATTTCTAAAGGAACACCTTGTGGAGTAGGCTGCAATTGACGGCATAACAAAATCATTTCTTTATTTAACCCAGGATACTGACTTAAATATTGTGTGACATATTTTCGAAAAAGTCCAAAATTAGTCATGTTCCTGCCATTTATTAAAACCGTTTTATCGATTTGATGTGTTTTGTTAAAGATATCAATTTCGGTTTGCCGAAGATCAATGTAATCGCTAACCAATTGAATTTTTTTCAATTCCTGAAACTCTTTTTCATTTAAAAACCGAATACTATTTACTTTTATTAGAATATGCCTTTTAATTCTTCGCCCGTCCGAATTCAGCATGCCACGCCAGTTTCTGAACGAATCAGAAATCATGCTGTAGGTTGGAATAGTTGTAGTTGTATTGTCAAAGTTTCTAACTTTTACCGTAGCCAAATTGATTTCAATTACATCACCATCAGCACCAAATTTGTCAAATGTTATCCAATCACCAATGCGAACCATGTCGTTTAACGAAACTTGTACGCTTGCTACAAATCCTAGAATAATATCTCTAAAAATCAATAAAACAATCGCTGACACTGCGCCAAAGGTACCAAGCATTGTTCCGGTGGTGATGTCGAAAACTTTAGACACAACAAAAATAAAAGCAAAAACCCACAATACGATCATAATTACCTGAATGTAACTATCAATAGGTTTATCGCTATATCTTGGATTAAGTTTTAAATGATCTCGTAGCGCGTGAAAAATGGTTTTTATAATCCACAAACTCAGTAAAACAATATAGATTTCAACGAGTTTTCCGAAAATGGATTCCCAATACACAAAGTTTTCTAATATTATTGGAACACATTTGTATATGAAGAGAAGCGGAATTAAATGCGCTATGTATTTAGCGGTTTTATTCGAAACTAATAAATCGTCAAATTTTGTTTTTGTTTTTTGAGCCAGTACAATCATGGTTCGAACCAATACAAATCGGAAGACCAAATAGATTGCATAGGATAAAACAGAAAGAATAAAAATGTTGATAACCAAACTTAAATAAGCGGAAATGGTTTCGCCCAAATCCAATTTCTTTAAAAGCGGATAACACCAACTAAATAGTTTCTCAACGAGTTTATGCATTCTTTATGTATTTTTTTTCGACATAAAATGTTGCCAAAGGCAGCCATGGAGCCAATTGAACAATGAAAAAATCTTTTCCATTCCAATTTTGCTCTTTACGGATTACAAAAGCCAGAATTACATAACCGATAAACAAAAATCCATGCGATAGCCCAATTGGGAATAATAATGATTTATACAATTCGGGATTTGAAGATTTATTGTACAACATATTAAAAAACAGCACTAAATAGGAAATTCCCTCAGCAATGGCAATGAACTTGAAAAGTTTGGTCATGGTTTATAATTTATGCTGCAAAAATAAGCAATATCATTAATTATATTAGGCAATAAACGATAAAGAAATTTACATTTGTCATTATGAGTAAACGCGATTTAAAAAAATACTTAAACGAGCTCAATAAAGAGCAATTGGAAGAACAAATCATTGAATTGTATCACAAGTTTAGTGATGTAAAAGTCTATTATGATTTTGTATTTAATCCCAATGAAGATAAATTAGTCCGAGAAGCTAAGTTTAAAATATCCAATGAATACTTTCCTGTTAAAGGAAAAAAGTCAAAAATGCGTCGTTCAGTAGCTCAAAAATTTATTAAACATTATATAACACTTGGCGTTGATGTTTTCATCATTGCTGATATAATGCTTTATAACATTGAAATTGCTCAAACATTTTCTTCAGAAAAAACTATTAAACAAGAATTATTTTTCAAAAGTATGCTAACTTCTTTCCAACAAGCCATTAGTTTTTTGATGGAACATGGAATTTTGAATGAATTTCAAAGTAGAGTAGTGGCAATAAAGGACGAAACTATTCAACAAAATTGGGCTAACCAATATGAATTCAACGCAATAGTGGAACGCTTTGAATATTAATTTTTTATTTTACTTTATATGTTTGACAATAAAAGATGTCTTGTCCTGAAATAGCTATACACAAAAACAGTGTATATGGAACACCAAGAACAGGAAGTTTATGCTTCACGGGAGCACAAACAAAGTCGATATG
>JAYTGH010000609.1:0-3209 GCA_043733645.1 Flavobacterium sp.
AATTGGAAATGTTGGAGAAAAATTCATCGATCAAATCGCACAACAAAAGAAGTTCTTAAAAGAAAACCTAAAAATCAATCTGCGTGTCATTGCAATGTCTAACTCGCGTAAAATGGTTTTTGATGAGGAAGGCATCAATTTAAAAGATTGGAAAACTACTGTTGATAACGGCGAAAAAGCCAATGTAGAAAGTTTTATTGCGAAAGTAAAAGACTTGAATTTACGCAACAGCATCTTTGTTGATATCACGGCTAATTACGATATTGCCAACACCTATAGTAAATTCTTAAGCGAAAATATTGCCGTAGTTACGTGCAACAAAATTGCCTGTTCATCGGAATATGATAACTATAAAAACCTAAAAAGCCTTTCTCGAAAATACAATGCTCCTTTCCTATTCGAAACGAATGTTGGAGCCGGATTGCCAATCATCGATACGCTAAAACATTTGATTGCTTCTGGAGATAAAGTCAATAAAATCCAAGCTGTTTTATCGGGAAGCTTGAACTTTATTTTTAATAATTTTAGTGACAGTTATAATTTCCATGATGTAGTAAAAGAAGCAGGAGTTCAGGGATTTACAGAACCTGACCCAAAGATTGATTTAAGCGGCGTTGATGTGGCGCGTAAGATACTAATCCTTATCCGCGAAAGCGGTTATAAAATGGATATTGAAGAAATTGAAAACAATTGTTTCCTGCCCAAAGAATGTATGGACACAACCAACAATGAAGACTTCTTCAAATCGTTAACAAAACACGACGACCATTTCAACAAGCTTTTAGCGGAAGCCAAATCAAAAGAGAGCCGCATTAAATTTGTCGCTAAATTTGATAACGGCAAAGCATCCGTTGGCTTGCAGTTTATTCCAAAGGAAAGTCCGTTTTATAATTTAGAAGGAAAAGATAATATCGTTGAGTTCTACACCGACCGTTATTTAGACCAACCATTAATCATTAAAGGTGCCGGTGCCGGTGCTGCAGTTACAGCGTCAGGTATTTTTGCCGATGTAATTAGAATTGGAAATGTCTAACGAAATCAAAATATTCTGTCCTGCCACTATCGCCAATCTCAATTGCGGATTTGACGTTATGGGCTTGTGTTTAGATGGCATTGGTGACGAAATGATTATTCGAAAAGTTGTTGAAAAAGGAATCAGGATAACCAAAATTATTGGTGCCGATTTACCGTTGGAAACAGAAAAAAATGTTGCAGGTGTTGCAGGTTTGGCTTTATTAAAAGCCACGCAATCTGACTTTGGTTTTGAAATCGAAATCCTTAAAAAAATAAAAGCCGGAAGTGGAATCGGAAGTAGTTCTGCCAGTGCAGCCGGAGCCGTTTTTGGTATCAACGAACTTTTGGGCAGACCTTTTACTAAACACGAATTAGTTTATTTTGCCATGAAAGGAGAAGTCGTTGCCAGTGGAAGCGAACATGCTGATAATGTGGCTCCTTGCCTCTTAGGTGGTTTTACCTTGGTTCGTGGTTACAATCCGTTGGATGTGATTAAGATTGAAAGTCCAAGTGAGATTTACGCTGTCGTTTTACATCCAAATATTGAAGTTAAAACTTCTGATTCGCGTGCCGTTTTAGCACCAACAGTTTCTTTGAAATCTGCTATTACGCAATGGGGAAATCTTGGTGGACTCATTGCCGGTTTATATACAAAAGATTACGAACTGATTGGTCGTTCATTAAGCGATGTCATTATCGAACCTGCTAGAAAACATTTGATTCCCAACTTTGATACTGTGAAAAATGCTGCGTTACAAAGCGGTGCTTTAGGTGCCGGAATTTCCGGTGCTGGACCATCAATATTTGCATTGTGCAAAGGAGAAAATAATGCCAATACTGTTGCCAAAAATATGAGTGACGCTTACGCAGGTACCGGAATTGCTTTTGACATTCATATTTCAAAAGTGAATGATAAAGGAACTAAAATAATATAAAGTTAGAAGTACGAGGTACGAGGTACAAAGTGTATTTCGTACTTCCAACTTCGTAAATCGTACTTAACTATGAAATACTACAGCCTAAACAATAAATCACATAAAGTTAATTTCGAACAAGCCGTTGTTGCTGGTTTAGCGCCAGATAAAGGGTTGTATTTCCCTGAAAGCATAACGGCACTACCCCACTCTTTCTTTGCCAACATCGAAAACCTATCACACGAGGAAATAGCTTTCGAAGCAATCAAACAATTTGTAGGCAATGAGATTCCGGAAACGGAACTCAAACGCATCATAGCGGATACTTTGTGTTTTGATTTTCCGTGTGTACCTGTAGAAGACAATGTGTTTTCATTAGAGCTTTTTCACGGACCAACCATGGCGTTTAAAGACGTTGGCGCCCGATTTATGTCGCGCTGTCTGGCCTATTTCAACAGAGATAAAGATATTAAAAACACAGTATTAGTTGCCACTTCCGGTGATACTGGTGGCGCCGTTGCCAGTGGCTTTTTAGGTGTAAAAGGTGTTGAAGTTATCATTCTTTATCCATCAGGTAAAGTGAGTGATATACAGGAACGACAATTGACAACTCTGGGTCAAAATATAAAAGCGCTACAAGTTGATGGTGTTTTTGATGATTGTCAGGATATGGTAAAAAAAGCTTTCTTAGATGAAAGCCTGAAACATCTCAATCTTACTTCAGCTAACTCTATTAACATTGCACGTTGGCTACCACAAATGTTTTATATTTTCTTTGCGTACCAACAGTTAAAAAAATACAACAAACCTATTATTTTATCTTGCCCAAGTGGAAATTTCGGTAATATATGTGCCGGTATTATGGCAAAACGATTGGGATTGCCTATTGCTCATTTTGTAGCTTCAACCAACGCTAACGATACGGTTCCTAGATTTCTAGAAAAAGGAAATTACGACCCTAAACCATCTGTAGCTACGATTTCTAACGCCATGGATGTTGGCAATCCAAGTAATTTTGTCCGTATTCAGGAATTATATCACAATGATTTAAGTGAATTTTACAGCGACTTTTCTTCCTATAGTTATACCGATGCCGAAACCGAAATCGCTATCAAAGACATTTACAACCGAACACAATACATAGCCGAACCTCATGGCGCTGTGGGTTTCCTCGGTTTGAAAAAAGAGATGGCAAAACAGTCAAACAGCGTGGGTGTGTTTTTAGAAACTGCCCATCCAATTAAATTCTTAGATACCGTTGAACCTTTATTGAATTTGAAA
>JAYTGH010000610.1:0-8687 GCA_043733645.1 Flavobacterium sp.
TGGATAGCCTCCCAACATTTTGGACAAGTTCGTTATTCCCAACCATAGGAATTCCAAATGCAATTGGAAGCGGCACAAATGCAGCAAAAGAAAGATACATGAGCGGAATTAATTTGGCTACATGTGAAAACACGATCAACACAAATATCCAAGATCAGAATGAAGTGAATGGTATTACAGTTTATCCAAATCCGTTTACGAACGAATTAAATATTCGGTGGACTTCGTCGAACCAGAGTACGTTGAAGTTTGAATTAATTGATTTACAAGGAAGAGTTATTGAAATGAAAATTGAAAACAGTAGACCCGGGATAAATTATTTTACATTTCAATCTCTAAAACTTTGCAAAGGAATTTATTTCTTAAAAATAACCGGAAGAACAACGAGAGAAATAGTGAAAGTGATTTCGGGGAATTGAGGATTGAGAGTTGTGATTTGGGGTTAAAAAAATAGAGACATAATATAAAAATCAAATGTGTTTACTAATTTATTGCATTCGTAAACCCATTTCATTTATGAGAATATTACATTTCTCTTGAAAATGGACGGTTAATAATTTTCAAACTGAATGTCTAATGGGATAAACCATAAATAGTATTGTTGAATCATAATTTGAAAACGAGTTTATAATTGTAGACTTTATTTTACTTTTATTTGAAATAATTTATTCCACCTTTACCAACTTCACTCCCAAACTTCCTTTTTTTCCTGTAAGTCGAACAAAATATATCCCTCCCTTCAGTAGTGAAATATTCAGTTCAATGTATTCATCTGAATTTACATAATGAAATGGTTGTTGTATAATTTCTCCTATAGAATTAATTAAATCAACAGAAATTATTTTCTCATTCATTCCTCGTATGTACGCAATGTCTTTTACCGGATTGGGGAAAAGTGAAAGCACTACCCCCGTAAATGCTCCATCCTGAATCGAACTTGTTAAACTATCGCACACACTACCAGCTAATGCTCATAAAAAATAATTCGGGTAATTGGGAATGGTGAAGGCGCTATATCCCGGCAACGAAATACAGTGTTGACAAAAATCGCAGGCTAAACTATCGGGTGTATTAATAACATGAAAGACCTTTGTACCATTACCACAATTGGTATAAATCTTCCCATCAGGTGCTAATTGCGATAAATAAAAACTAGCGGCAAAACCATTTGTTGTAAAATGATCATATACTCCTACTGTTGTTTGACTACCAGGAATATTCGTTGCTTGCATGTCAAACTGATACATGTATTTAATACTGGACAGATATAAAAATCTTCCGGTAGATGAAAATGCAGCGCCACCCGCTGCTGCACTATCGTTGATATCCACATGTATCTGATTGCTGAAATCTCCCGTGCATCTGTCAAAATCCCAGATGTCTAAATCACCGAAGGCCTCATAGTAGGCAAACTTATCTCCTTGTGGAGAAAACACTGCTTGGCCGAAGTAACTATCCCGATAGGTAAGTAAGTCTTGACCCCATGGCCCTTGAATTCCTGCTGCCGTAATTAGAAACTTATACATCTTACCACTGAAATCTTTATGAGCTACCAGCCACCAATCGCGTCCATTCGCATGACGAGTTGCTGTTAATCGACCTCCTACTAAAGTGTCATGGAGCAAAACAGTATTTTTTTGAACTACGGCGCCTAAGCCACCATCCAAACGCATATCGATGATTGAATAATACAAAAAATAAGTGGCGTACGTTAAGCCCGGATCATCGCTTGTTTCATGAAACAAATAATACTTGCCTGTTTGACCAGGAATAGGTATTACCAGATTTGCTTGTGGAATAGTTAACCCATAGCGAGCATGAGCTGTAACAAATGAACCCGGGTTGATTCCAGATCCATTCAACATTGTATCGTTGTTGGCATTGGCTACATATACTCCATTGGAATAAAACAATAAATTTCCTAAGGAATCTGAAATAGAGCCATTAGTTTCGCTGAAATTAATAGAACGAGATACAATAACCGGATTAAATCCTCCCTGAGAAAAATCAACAGTCATTGAAGCAAAATCAGTAGAGCAGCAATCGTAGCCTAGCAACCAAACATTATTTATACCTTGACTAAAAGCAGCGATAGAACTGCTCAAAAATAAAATTAGAATTTTTGTTCGCATGTATGTTCCGTTTTTTATTAATGAGTAACAATAAACTTACCCCTTGTTAATTGAACAGAGTCGCTTTTTCCAATTATTCTAAATGTATAAAATCCATTTGAATAATTCAAAGTTTGAATTGTTGCACCGTTTTGTAAAACAGTGTAGTTTCTTCTGCATTTTTTGAATAATCGGCACTGCACTGTTCAAATATATCGCCCAATTTTTGGTACAACCTGCGTTCGCTATTTCGTATTTCACGAATACGTTCCAGTAATTCATCAAAATAGTCCTTGCCAAAAGGTTTGCCATTTTTTAGCATTTCATCATTCAGCACAAACCCTTTTATAATAAATTCTTTAAGGGTATTGGTTGCCCAAATTCTAAATTGTGTGGCTTGTTTAGAATTTACCCTGTATCCAACCGCTATAATAGCATCGAGGTTATAAAATTCAACGTTTCGTTTTACACTTCTTGTACCTTCTTGTTGAACTGTTTCCAAAATGGAAATAGTTGCTTGCTTCTGCAATTCACCTGTTTCATAAATATTAGCCAAATGCTTGCTTATAGCAGGCACTTCTACACCAATCAAAGTAGCAATAGCTTTTTGACTCAACCAAAAACTCTCGTTTTGGTAAGTTACATTTACGTTTACATTGCCTAATGCGGTGCTGTATAAGATTATTTTACTTTCCATATTTATAAACTTCTACAATTTTTATTTTTCCCTTTCTTATTGTTTTTATTGATGTTCGTGAATCGCCCTATTCGCCATTTTTATTTAATTGAATTTTCGATGATGGCGATTTCTGCTTCTGTAAGATTGTAAAGTTGGTAAACCAATTGGTCTATTTTATTTTTTTCTTTCCCTTAGTTGGCGGTAAAAAATTTTCTCCGGTTACCACTTTTTTGCCTGTTTGTTGTTCTAGTTGCAGTCGTGCATCTTTAGCTATTTTACCACCTTTTTTACTTGCTTTAGCATTTTCTTGCAAACCTTTTGCTTCATCCGTTTCGGCAATTTGTCGGGTTGATAATTCTGCCAATGCAGTAAAAATGAGTTCTGCTTCACTCATATGGTCTCGCAGGTTTTGTGATTTTAATCCCTTTATTTCTTTGTGCTTTTTCACAGTTAACCCCGTCCATTCTTGATGAATGATATTGGTAAGCAATGCAAATTCATCTGCCTTTTCCACGCCACTCTCTTGCCAATAATCGGTGAGCTTATTACGTGTCTCCTGACCCGTCATGCGCTGCTGAATCCATTTTTCCGACCGCCCAAGCTTTTGCCAATTTCCCCTAGCTCTATCTATACTCTGGCTCGGGTCGGCTATTTCTTGCATACGTTCGTAACCTACTTTTGCCAGCCATTGCTTAAACGGCTCTGCCTTAGGCGATGGAATGGATTGTATAAGGCGTAATAAATTTGGTGTGTCTAAGCAATCTGTGGCATATTTTTTACCATCCGCAGCTTCAAATTTCAGTTGTACGATAAAATCGTACAACTGACTTCCTTCTTTAATGAGCTTCTTTTTTAAATCACTCCAATACCTCTTTGGAATGCTGCTGCTTGTTAATATTTCAATTACATCAATTACAGAAAAATACCAGGTTTCACTCTCCGCATCCCATTGGCTACGCACTTGTTTACTTTCAAATAATTTAATGTTGCTCATGACTTAATATTTTTAATTGCCTTCTATAATTTTAATTTCTTCTTCGGTCAGGTCGTAAAGTTTGTAAACCAGTTGGTCGATTTGGTTTTCTAAGTCAGTCGTTCTTGTTTGTAGATTGTTTTTTTTGTTTTTTAAAATTTCATTTACAAGATTCTCGATTTCATATTCTTGATCTTCTGAAGGCTGTTTTATAGGTAATAATTCAATTTTATATTTCTTCCACCTATTTGTCCCCATTCCTGTTGTTGTGCCAATTAAGTTAAAATACCATTCAGAAACTTTTGAATTTAGAATAGCCAATAAGAATTTCAACTTTTCACCTGTCATGAAGAATGTCGTAGCTTCTGCAAAAAAATTATTATCATCAAAGGCAAATTTTGGTTTATCGGATATTTCACCCCAAACAATCTTCTGCTTTTCAAATAAATCAAAATAAGCTTGAGTTGGATTATTGTCTAGTTCGAGCCAATGGTGTTGACCATTTGTTACTTGCCCTCTTTTAGATAGCCTATCAAAATGTTCTTGTAAATAGCCAAACATTTTGGGATATTCTTTCGTTAAAAACTCGTTTTCTTTGTATAAAGATTTGATTACATATAAATTTGAAAATCCATACGAATACTTTTTTAAATCTCTTCCACGAAGAATTGGTTTAATTATTTCAGCATTTTTATTATCGTCTTTTATAAGTTGACTTCTCTTTTCCTCATCAATAATAAATGCTTCATTATAACCAGTTTTTATTCCAAAGTTTATTTTAATGTTATAGTCTTTCAATAATTTTGTTCCATCTTCAATTTTACTTTTTAGCGCCCCAACAGATTGATTTCCTATAAACCATTCAGCTGTTTGAGGTGGTGTAAACTGAAATTTATTGCTTTCAAAATATTCACTAAGTGAATTCCCAAACGAATACTCTTTTGATAAATTAACTACAGGAAACGAACTTATGTGGATTGCTTTTTGAAGTGTAACAATATTTGACTCTACTGTAGCTTCTTCGAATATTTGAACATCATCAATATTTAGAAGTGCAATTGGCTGTAAATTATTTATGAAATAATTTTTCAATAATTCACCGTAGATAGCCCTTAACCACGAATTTGAAGTAATATAAGTTAAGAATCCAAATGGTTTCAGAATATTACCTCCTAATTCATAAAATATACAATATATATCTGCTCCTTTAGAATAGGTTTGATATCCCGCTTTTGAAAAATATTCTGATTGTTCTTTTACTTTCGATAATGAAAAATATGGCGGATTACCAATCACCACATCAAAGCCCACAAAATCGCCATCGTCATTCAACACTTCCGGAAATTCAAAGCGCCATTCAAAAGCATTTTCAAAAATTTTGTTAGATTTTATTTCTTCAATTTCTGTTTCTATCTTTTTCGTTTCTTCGGTGAGCTGTGCAACTTTTTTATTCCAGTCGGCTTTTTCTTTTTTGCTCAATTCGAAAATCTGTGTCTGCTGTGTCAGTTGAAATAATTCTCCCGATAGTTTGCGTAGCTTCTTTACTTTCGGGTCGTTCAAAGAAATTTCACTTCTAAAATCTGATTTAATGGCAGCAATCAGTTTTTCCATTTCTCTTTTCTGCTCCTTACTTTCTGCATTTCGGTAGGTGTCAACAGCTAAGCGGTAACTGTCTATTGACCACTTACTTTTTTTAAGTGCTTGGCTCAAATCAGCATCAATAGCAAAACGACTCACTAATGAGTTTCCGCATTTTATATTGATATCAATATTTGGAAGTGTTTCTAATTCTGTGGCGTTTTTGTAATAAGCATTTTTCAATAACTCAATCCACAAACGCAAACGGCAAATTTTTACAGAGTTTGGATTGATGTCAACTCCGAAAAGGCAATTTTCAATAATGGTTTGCTTCTCGTGAAAAAGCGTTTCTTGTATCCGTTGGCTTTCTTTGTTGGTAGGGTTGTAGTCGAATAGTTCGCCTTCTTCGTCTGTTACAATCAATTCATCATTTACCACTTCAACTTCATATCTGTGGAGCGACTTTCCTTCTCTGTCCTCTAATATCTTTAAATCATTTTTTACTGCAATAAGTTCATTCAAAGCCGAAACCAGAAAATGTCCAGAACCTACGGCAGGGTCGCAAATTTTAATACTGTTTACTATTTCATTTGCTTTCTTTCTTGAAATCTTTTGTGGGATATGCTCATAGATGTCATCAATCTTGATAATCTTTAAATCAGGAAAATCCTGGTCAAATTTTTGAACTACCGATTTGCGAATAGTTTCACGGCACATATACATTGTGATGAAACCCGGAGTAAAGAATGATCCGTCTTTGTAGCCGTTTATTTTCTCGAAGATTAAACCGAGAACCGAAGCGTTAATGAGTGATTTATTATCTTCTTGAATTTCTTCTGAACCTTCGCTTGTAAAGTCGTAAGCGTTTAAGAAGTCGAATAAATATTCTAAGGTTGTTAAATTGCCTGTGCGTTTTTTCCCTTGGTCGTTTTTAAGAACGGTTGATGAAATAACAGGAATTGTTTTATCATCTTTTAAGTTGCTGATGAATAAAGTTACTTGTTCAATTTCTGTTGGCTCAAATAACGAACTGTTTAAGTAAGGCACTTTTTCAAATGCTTTTTTTACATCTGGGTTTCTATCGTCATACTTACGAGCTAACACCTGAAAAAACAAGCTGTTTAGGTCGTCATAGTTTTTTATTTTGTCTAAACTTAAAAACGAATACGATTTGTCGCCCTTGTGATAAGTGATAAGTTGGGCTTCCAACAATTTGAGAAACAAAATTCTGTTAATCCAAGTAATACTCAGTTCAAGTCCTACATTGAATAAGCGTTCTTGTTGTGTGCTTCCAAATTGGGTTGGTCGATCTAATCGGTTTATTTTGTCTAAGCTGTCAAGCTGAATAATTGCATCTTCAAGAATGCTTCCCGAATTTCTTTCGCCTTCTTTGTTTCGTTCAATTAATTTTTTGCTTCCTTCTTTGGTTTCTGTTAAACCAATGATGTGTAACAACTCGCTGTAAAACCTTTTGTCAAGGCTGTTGCTGTCGTTGGTGAACGGAAGTTTTAAAAGATGCTCCGCTGAAAGCAGTTTAAATAAAGCAATGAGTTTGGTGTCGTCTGCTTTGTTAGAGTTACGAAGTGGTTTTTGATATTCTTGTAAATCGAAGTAAGTAAATTCAATTTCTGTTTTGATGTCGGCAATAAAAGGTTCAGCAATTTGTTTATAGAAAAAATCGGTTTTTGTGTCTGCCAATCGTCCGCCTTCAAAGTCGTTGAATTGTTTTACAAGGTTTTTGTTTTGTGCAAAAAGCCTATCGAATAATGTAGCGTCAAAAATGAACCATTCGTTTATGTTGGTCGCTACAAGATATTTTACTTCAAGATTTTTATGTGTTATTCTTTCTCGTAAGTAGTAGAGCACTAATTCCTGAAAAGCTTTTGCATTCAGTTTTTTAGTGGTTATCATTTCCGTTTTGTTGGTCGGCTTTTTTGCTTCAATAATTACACCAACAGAACTACTTGCGTTATTTCCATTATGAATAACAAGATCGTTTCGACCTTTTGTATTTATAAAATGGTTTGGGTCGTAATAGGTTTTCTTTAAAAAGTCTATGACAAGATTTTTATGAAACTCTTCGCTTTCGGTGTCGTTTGTCCTATCGAGTAACTGGATAAGATTTGTTTTGAAACCTTCAATTTCAGTCCTGTTCGGTTTTACTTTTAAAAAGGCTTTGTTTAATGCCTTTCTTGGTTTCAATTCTTTTAATTCCATCTATTATTTTAGTTCTTTTTTCAATCGGTTAAGATAAGTTTTTATGTCGAAACGATGTCAGTGAGTTGGCAAAAAAATGGTTCTTTTGGTATTGCGAAAGATCGGTCTTTGAGGCAGGCAAAACCAAACATTATTTATCCCTTGACTAAAAGCAGCGATAGAACTGCTTAAAAATAAAATTAGAATTTTTGTTCGCATGTTTGTTCCGTTTTTTATTAATGAGTAACAATAAACTTACCCCTTGTTAATTGAACAGAGTCGCTTTTTCCAAATATTTTAAATGTATAAAATCCATTTGAATAATTCAAAGTTTGAATTGTTGCACCGTTTTGGTTTTCATCAAGAAATTTGCTATATATAATTTGATTGAGTGAATTGATGATTTCAAAAAGCTATTTATCTGTAATTCGTGTGCTTTCATCAAATTTAATTTTTCTTACTTTTTTTAGAAGCAAGTTTTTTTACAGCATTTATTTCTTTCAATGCTGATTTTGCATTTATAGCCGATACCACTTTTTTACCTGTTTTAGCTTCCAACTCTTTCATCGCTACTTTGGCTACATTACCACCTTGCTTTGCTACTTTTTTACTATCTTCAAAAGTTTCAGGATTGGTTGCAGCCGAAATATCTTTCGTAGATGCTTCAGCAAGCATATTTAAAATGAGTTCGATGTTGGTCATATTATCTCTCAGGTTTTCCTTTTTCAAACCCTTTAGCATTTTGTATTCTTTGGTGGTTTTCCCAGCCCAACCTTTGGTAATAATATCGGTAAGTGTTGCAAATTGCTGTCCTGGTTTCAATCCTCTTTTTTTCCATTCATCTGTAAGCTCTTTTCTTATTTCAATACTTTTCAGCCGTTGGTTTATCCAGCTTTCTGAATAACCTAACTTCAAATAGTTTTCCAATGCTCTGTCAATACTCAATTCGGGGTCTTGCATTTCATCCAATCTTTCGGCGGCTACTGTGGCCAGCCATAGTTTAAAAGGCTCTGCTTTGGGCGATGGAATCGATTGAATGAGGCGAAAAAGTTGTTCGGTATCGGCTACATCGGTTTTATAATATTTTCCATCGGCAGATTGCATTTTCAGTTGGTTACAGTTTGTAACCAACTGGCTACCTTCTTTTTTT
>JAYTGH010000611.1:0-3179 GCA_043733645.1 Flavobacterium sp.
ACTAATCTATCGAACGAAGATAAATAGGCTGGCGAAGGCTCAAAATATTGAGCTGTTTCGATGCTATGTTGACTTGGTGATTGCACCAAATCTTTTTGACAGCTTGTGAAGGCAATTACTGCCCCGAAAAGTGAAAAATAAAGGATTAACTTTTTCATTTGAAATGAATTTAAATTTTGAAAAAATAGAGGTTTATTGATGAGCCTTAATGAATTGAATTGCGGGGTTTTATTTATGAGATTACAAAATTACGAAGTACCCCCTCAGTAAAACATCCCACCAAAGGATGAATCAGAAAGCTACCTATGGGATTTTATCCCCTTTTAGTATGATATATTTATGAAATCAAATAGGTAATGAAAACACCACCAACGTCCCCTGCGGCGACGTTTGAATACGGCATTGCCCACCAATGCCCGCCATACGGGCAGGCATATTGAGTAAACCATCGCCGGGAGTCGCATTTGCCGTTAATACTGAGGGATCGAAACCAACGCCATTGTCTTGGATTGAAATAGTCAACAAATGGTTGTCAACCGTAAAAGTGATTGTTAAATTGCTCGCCTTGGCATGTTTTAAAACATTATTAAGTGATTCTTTAAAACACATCAACAACACTTTGCGGCTATCACCATTGATGTCCGTTTTAGGAATAGCGGGTGGCAAAGTGGTTCGGACGACAATATTGGTCGGCTCAAAAAAATCATCGGCATATGTATCAAAATAGCTGATAATACTCGACAAACTATCATGTCGGACATTGACTGTCCAGATGACTTCACGCACTTTTTTAGCAATCTCTCGGGTAAAATCTACAAGGTTATCTATTTCCGTCAAAGGTTGATTACCCGCTTTAAGATTTCGCCGAATCATCTCTGTTTTGAGGTTAAGGGCAGAAAGGTCTGAGCCAATATCATCGTGCATATCGGCAGCGATATGCAGTCTTTGATTGAAAAGTGCTTCTTTTTGTTTTTGCTTGTTACGGTGGTAAAAGATAAAAGCAATCAGTGAAAACAGTAGCAATGTTGCGATTAAAGAGAATATTTGAACCTTCTTTTCATATTGCAATTGCTGTGATTCCATTTCCTGCTGTTGCAATTGTTCGTTGAAAAACAGAGATAAGAGGTTCGTCTTTTCCTGTCCTGCCGAAATGTCTTTTGTGTCAATGATGAGCTGCATATACGTAGCTACACTGTCCTTAATGCCTTTTTTATGATAAAGTTCTGCCAATAAAGTGGCTGCTGTATGTAATTGTGTAAAAGATTTCCTTGTAGTTTGTTCAACAGCTATTGCCTTTTTGGCGAAGTAAATAGCTGAATCAATTTTATTTTCTTGATAATACAGTTTGACTAATTTGTTGAAAACATAAGAAGCTAAAGTATGCGTTTTCTCGTAAGCCAGCACCCGACTAAAGTATTTTCGGGCTTCCGACATTTTATTCATTTTCAAATAAATGTCACCTATTGAGCTAACATTGAACATATCATCAGGTACTATTGTATCTGCTTTCAAGCCGAATATGAGCGCAGAATCAAGCACATTAAGAATATTGTAGTTTGTGCAAAGCGTTGAATAACAGTAATGAAGCCACTCCGATTTGTGTGCTATCGCTACGGGCGTTATTTTCAATACATAGCCGTTTGCCAATTTCGGGAATCCTTGGTCTTCTAATGTCCAACTAATCAATAGGTTATTGAGCATTATGTTATCAATATTGCCTTGCTTTTCAAAAATAGGCAAAGCCTTCAAAGCGTGTTGCATACCTTGTGCAGAAGCACCAGTCAATCTATAATAAATGGCTTGCCTCAAAAGACATAGAGCTGCTCCTTTTGGGAATTTCAATTTTTTCGATAATTCAATACCTTTATCGGCGTAAATAAGGGCTGAATCCAACCGTTTCATAGCAAAGCTATAAGCCAATTCCTGACATATTAAAACTCGATTGGTATCTTCTCGACTAAGAGTTAATGCTTGACGCAAACTGTCAATATTGGCGATTTGTCCCGATAAAGCATTTATTACCAACATAAAAAGGAGCGCAATGATTAATTCTTTCATACTAAGGGGTTAAGAGTTTTACCAAATGCGTGTATATTTATAGCTTGTCATTTGATTTTGAGTATCAAAAATTAATGTTGATGCTGTCAGTTGAGTAATATTGTCTTCAACTTGACACATTGATTTTGTCATTAAATGACCGTTGAGAATTTGGAAACTGCCTTTACAGAATCCAAATATTTCAAATTCTTTTATAAATTCACCTGTCTTGTTAAATGTCAAAATTTCTTTAGTTGTGGTTTTAGTCCAAGTGGTTACAGGTTGAATAGACGTTTCATTAGACTTAGAAAGGGTTGTTCCGATTTCCGATAATTGCCATTTACCAAGTATCAAGGTACTGTAATCCGCAGTATTGAAATTATAGCTGGGGTTAATACTTTCGGTATTTGTTTTTGTACAACTTAAAATGGTCAAAGAACAGATTAAAGCGAACAGATGTAATGTTTTCATTGTGACATGTTTTTTAATGTGAAAAAATAACGTTTCAGACGTTTTTATTTTAACACAAAATTAGAACGCACCCCCTCAGTAAAACATCGTCCTAAAGAATGAATATAGCTGTTCAATACTTGTTTTTATCCCATTTAAGATGGAGTACCTGAAAAATCATACTTTTAGGGAATAGCATCAGCCTTAAAATGTCCGTTTATTTACCGTTGAAAACAATAGTGTAATTTACTGACTATTTGTCAGTTTTACAAGGTTAAATAACATACTCTCTTAACATATCCATCAATTATGAAACCTATCCGAGTTGCCATCATCGAAGACCGCCCAGAGTTTAGTCGGGCATTGCAAACTTTGCTCGAAGCGGATAGCCGTTTCTTTTATGTTGTCTCTTATGCTAAAGGAGAAGAAGCAATAAAAAAATTGCCGTTTGAACGCCCCGATGTGGTGCTGACAGATATTAATTTGATGGGTGAGCTGTCAGGTATAGATGTGATGGCGAGCGTCAAGAGCCAATACCCCAAAATCATGTTTATGATGCTGACCGTTTTGGAAGACGATGACAAAATATTCAGTGCTTTAGAATCGGGTGCCAGCGGCTATTTACTCAAAGATGCAGGCTATTCCCGTATCTTGGACGCTATCATCGAGCTTTACAACGGTGGCGCACCCAT
>JAYTGH010000612.1:0-3176 GCA_043733645.1 Flavobacterium sp.
ATAAAAAAAAGAAACATTTGGAATAAGCCTTCTATCCATGTTGATTCCTTCGTTTCTTCGTCTCTTAAAAATCTATTGCGACCGGCTCCAAAATAAAAATGTCGATTTAACTTAAATAGTATATATGTATCAAAAAGTTTGTATGAAACTAAAAACAATATTGGTGCAAATCCGAGAAATAAAAGTAGTTTTTTATGTTGGTTGTACTCTATTATATTAATTACTATTACTCCTAGACTCAAGAAAAAGCATAGGTAGTATATTTTAAAGTTTCTTAAAACACGGTGCCATTTTGGGGTGAACGAAGTTGTTATAAAAATTAATGCAAAACATATAAGGTTTATTATTAAAGCTGTCATCCTAAAACTCATTCAGCATCTTCGAAATCTCGTCTAATTTTGGAGTTAGAATAATTTCAATTCTGCGGTTTTTAGCTTTGCCTTCATTGGTATCGTTACTTAATAGTGGCGCAAATTCGCCACGACCGGCTGCGGTTAAGTTTTGCTTTCTGATGCCGCCATTTTCGCATAAAATATTCACAATCGCTGTGGCTCTTTTGGTCGACAAATCCCAGTTGTTCTCTATGCCGCCACCAATATTTCCAAGAATTTTATCGTTATCGGTATGCCCTTCAATTAAGACAGTAATATCGGGGTTTTGAGCCAACACTTTACCAACCTCAACTACGGCAGTTCTCCCTTGAGAACCCACGGCCCAGCTTCCGGTTTGGAATAACAATTTGTTTTCCATCGACACATATACTTTTCCATTCTTTTGATAAACGGTCAAGCCTTTTCCTTCAAAGGCATTCAACGCCTTTGACAGCGTATCTTTCAGCTTTTTCATGGCGGCGTCTTTCGCAGCTATCATTGCTTCTAACTCGTTTAATCGTTTGGTATTGGATGCTAATTCGCTACTCAGTTTATTCAATCTATCTTGCTCTGCTGCCAATGTTTTTTCTTTAGCATCAAGTTGGGCCAACAAATCACGGTTCTTTGCCATATTGGTTTCTAGCGCATCGTTGCTGTTTTTCTCCAACGCAGCATACGAATCCTGTAAGGTTTTCAGGTTGTTGCTTGATGCAGTATAATCTGTCTGCAGTTTATCTCTGTCGGCTTTGAGTTGATCTCGTTCCGCTGTCAAGGCTTTATTCACCGAATCAAATTCGGCATTAGCCTTGTGAAGTTCATCGTTTTCATCCGCTATCAATCGGTTCTCTTTCTTCAAATCGGTGTATTTGTTTTCCAAATCATTGTAGATTTTTTTAGAAACACACGAGGTCATCAAACTCAATACGGCTAGGCAAATAAATAGTCTTTTTATCATCTCTATATTCTTTTATCTTTTCTCTTGCTTCTTGCTTCTTAATCAATCTCCACTAAAACCGGGCAATGGTCAGAATGCTTGGCTTCGGGCAAAATTACGGCTCTGCTCATTCTGTCTTTTAAATTTTCGCTAACTAAATTATAATCAATACGCCAGCCTTTATTATTCCCTCTGGCACCTGCGCGATAACTCCACCAACTGTAATTGTGAGGTTCTTTATTAAAATGACGGAAGCTGTCAATGAAACCGCTTTTCATAAATTTATCGAGCCAAGCACGTTCTTCGGGTAAAAATCCTGAAACGGTTTTATTGCGAATTGGGTCGTGAATGTCAATTGCTTCGTGGCAAATATTATAATCGCCACAAATAACAAGATTGGGAGTTTGCTTTTTCAACCCATCAATATAATTCTGAAAATCATCCATGTATTTGAACTTGTGGTCGAGTCGGTCTAAATTCGTTCCCGAAGGCAAGTACAAACTCATCACTGAAATACCATCAAAATCAGCTCTGAGATTTCTTCCTTCAAAATCCATGTGCGTCACTTCGGTTCCATGAACTACTTTGTTGGGTTTTATTTTAGATAAAATCGCCACACCACTATAGCCTTTTTTTTGTGCCGAAAAATAATATTGATACGGATAACCTGCGGCAGTAATCGCTTCGGTTGGGATTTGGTCTTCGGTAGCTTTTATTTCCTGAAGACAGATTACATCAGGATTGGCGTGTTGTAACCAATCTAAAAATCCTTTGGCAATGGCGGCCCGAATGCCATTAACGTTATAAGAAATAATTCTCATAAAATGTTGTTAAGAGTTTGTTCAAATGTAAATAAAAACAGAATCATTTGAAACTCAAAATCAATAATAAAAATTTAAAAAGTCTTTTGGGATTTCCGCATTTTGTTTACCCTATTTCAGTAGAATTACTATCTTTGTTTCTTATACAAAACCAAAATTATACATGGGTTTAGTTACCGCCAAAGAAGTTGCAAAAGCGATAAACGCTGATAAGTACGGAGTTTTAGGAACTTTTTGCGGTTGGTTGTTGATGAAGGCTTTAAAGATTTCAAGCCTCAACAAAATGTACGATCGAAATAAGCATTTAAGCGAAATTGAATTCCTGAATGCCATTTTGGATGAGTTGCAAATCAAGTTTGAAATTCCGGAAGAAGATTTTAAACGTTTACCAAAAGACGGTGCTTATATTACGATTTCCAATCATCCTTTAGGAGGGATTGACGGGATTTTGTTATTGAAACTGATGCTCGAAAAAGAACCTGACTTCAAGATTATAGCCAATTTTCTTTTGCATCGCATTGAGCCAATGAAGCAATATATCATGCCGGTAAATCCATTTGAAAATCATAAAGATGCTAAGTCGAGCGTGATTGGAATTAAGGAAACGCTGCGTCATTTAAGCGATGGAAAACCATTAGGGATGTTTCCGGCTGGAGAAGTTTCAACGTATAAAGACGGGAAATTAGTTGTAGATAAAGTTTGGGAAGAAGGTGCCATCAAAGTAATTAGAAAAGCGCAAGTGCCTGTAATTCCGATTTATTTTCATGCCAAGAATAGTCGTTTCTTTTATTTGTTATCCAAAATAAATCCGACGCTTCGAACCGCTAAATTGCCTTCGGAATTACTAACTCAAAAAGACAGAGTGATTAAAGTTCGTATTGGGAAACCCATTTCGGTAGCCGAGCAAAACGAGCACAAAAGCATTGAGGAATATTCAGAATTCTTGAGAAAGAAGACTTATATGTTGGCGAATTCTTTTAATGAAGAAAGTAAGCTATTAAGTTCACAGAATCTGAATTTAAACCTAAATTTAAAAACACCAAAAGCTCC
>JAYTGH010000613.1:0-3175 GCA_043733645.1 Flavobacterium sp.
TCAATAGTTGGATGATGTTCTGAAAAGATTTTGTCAAAAGCCAAAATAGAATTCGCATCAAAATCCCAAAGCGTGTGGTCTAAATCGAAGAAAATATCGGTTATGTTTTTCATTTTAAAAAATGCCTTCGTCCTGAAAACTGAAATAACCAGTTTCGGTAATTATAATATGGTCGAGAACTTTGATGTCTAATTGTTCGCCTGCCACTTTTAGTTTTTTGGTAATATCCCTGTCGGCATCACTAGCTTGCAGTTTCCCCGAAGGATGATTGTGTGTCAAAATTATGGAAATTGCACCTTGTTCCAATGCGGTTTTGAATATTAATCGCACATCGACCACTGTTCCTGTAATTCCACCTTTTGAAAGTTGTGATTTGTAGATTACTTTATTGGAATTATTGAGATATAAGACCCAAAATTCTTCGTGTGGCAGCTCGCCAATTATAGGCTGCATGATTTCGAAAACGGCTTTGCTTGACGTTATTTTTTGAAGTTCGACAACTTCTTCTACTCTGCGTCGTCTTCCTAATTCTAATGCGGCTGCGATGGAAACCGCTTTGGCCTCGCCTATTCCTTTGAATTCCATTAAATGTTTTAATGATAATTTTCCTAGAGCATTCAGGTTATTATCAACGCTTGACAAAATCCGTTTGCTTAAACCCACAGCACTTTCATTACGGCTTCCTGAACCAATGAGAATAGCAACCAACTCGGCGTCACTTAAAGCAGTTTTGCCTTTCAGCATTAGCTTTTCACGCGGCTTATCATCTTCTGCCCAGTTCTTTATGGAGAAATTTTGTTCCATAGTAAATACTAAAATGAAAGTTTTATCGTTATTAATTTAAACCTTAAAAATATGAAACTTTTTTATTTTTCGATAATTTTACTTACATTTTTTATTTGTGGCCAAAAAAGTACTGAAGTTACTGAACCTATAACTACTAGTTTTGAAGAAAAACTTTCTGCTGCTGCAATTTCAATCATTGATAAAGATGTTGTTTATACGCCAAGCTATGTTTCGATAAAGTATCCAAACGGAGATGTTCCGGCTAAAACAGGTGTTTGTTCTGATGTTGTGATTCGGGCTTACCGAAAACTTGGAATTGATTTGCAAAAAGAAGTACATGAAGACATGGTGAAAAACTTTTCACTTTATTCAAATAGCAAAAAATGGGGATTACATTCAACCGACACCAACATTGACCACAGGCGCGTTCCTAACTTAGAAGTTTTCTTTGGCAGAAAAGGGCAAAAATTAGCAGTTACAGCTGATGTCGATGATTATAAAACGGGCGAGTTAGTCACTTGGATGATTGCCAATAAATATCCACATATCGGTATCATTACTAATAAAAAATCACCAGACGGAAAGCGATTGATGATCGTGCATAATGTTGGTGGTGGTCAAGTTTTAGAGGATTGCTTGTTTGATTGGAAAATCGTTGGACATTTTAAGTATCCTAATTAATCAACCCTTTTACCTCATCAAAATTCAATCCGCCATAATTACCGGAACTCATTAATAGTAAAGCCGAATTATTTAAATCGTAATTAAAAAGAAAATCCTTAAACTCAGCTGGATTGGTATAAATAATCAAATCATCACGCTTGAAGGATTGTGCAATTTGGTCATAGCTTACTGCTGAAAGTTGCTTAATCTTCACCGCATCTGGCGAATAGAAAACCACAGCTACATCAGCAGCATCTAGTGCGCCTTGGTATTCTTTTAAGAACTCGGCGTTCAAACTGCTATAGGTGTGCAATTCTAAACAAGCCACTAATTTCCTGTTTGGGTATTGTGCTTTAACGGCTTTAGTCGTTGCCGAGACTTTACTTGGCGAATGTGCAAAATCTTTGTAAACGACTTTGCCTTTGCCTTCGGCTATTTTTTCTAATCGTTTAGAAGCACCTTTAAAACTGACAATGGCTTCGTAGAAATCGGCTTCATCAACACCCATATTTTGGCATATCCATTTGGCACCAGCCAGATTATTTAAATTATGTGCTCCAAAGACTTCAATTGGCATTGACCCTTCCGGTGTATCTAATAAAGTTATTCCGTCTTCAACACTATAACTTGGGGTTGCATAAGGCAACCTTCTAATAGTATTGGTGGTTTCTTCCGCAACTTTCTTAACAACTGCATCTTCTTCATTATACACCAAAATTCCACCTTTGGTTATTTGGTTGACAAAGATTTCAAATTGTTCTACATAATTTTCAAACGTTGGAAACACATTAATATGATCCCAGGCGATGCCCGAAAGTAAAGCAATATTAGGTTGGTATAAATGAAACTTTGGCCTTCTGTCAATTGGAGACGATAAATATTCATCGCCTTCTAAAACGATAAAATCATTTTCATGCGTTAAATGAACCATAGTGTCAAAACCCTCTAACTGCGCACCAACCATATAATCGACTTCAATATTATGGTAATGCATCACGTGCAAAATCATCGAAGTAATGGTTGTTTTTCCGTGAGAACCGCCAATTACTACGCGGGTTTTATTTTTAGATTGTTCATATAAAAATTCCGGATAAGAATAGATTTTCAATCCTAATTCCTGCGCTTTCAACAATTCAGGATTATCAGCTTTGGCGTGCATTCCGAGGATAATTGCTTCGATATCTGAGGTTATTTTTTCGGGAAACCAACCAAATTCTGTTGGCAATAATCCTTTTTTTTCTAATCGTGATTTGGAAGGTTCAAATATAGCATCATCGCTTCCTGTAACTTGATAGCCTTTATTGTGTAATGCCAAAGCAAGGTTGTGCATGGCTGCTCCGCCAATGGCTATAAAATGAGTTCTCATTATGATTTATTTCTTTCTTGATAATTTTCTAATAGTGTTTTGGCTTTTTCAGGCTGATTCATTTTGTTTTTATATAAATCGGCTAATTTTTGATAGGTCGTTTTTGAACCACCAACTGCAATTGCTTTGCTATAGTTCCTCTCGGCGTCTTTGTATCTGTTAAAATACTCGGCAATGTGTCCTTTAGCAAGATAGCCGTCAACAGTTGATATCTTTAGTAATTCGTTGGCATATTTTTGAGCTTTGCGTTCGCTTCCTCCCACAATTCCGGGTAATTGAAGGTATAATTCAATCAATGCCCAGCGCGCTTCAATGTGATTTGGATTAAGTTGAATAGCTTTTTCGAAAGAGGATTTTATA
>JAYTGH010000614.1:0-3163 GCA_043733645.1 Flavobacterium sp.
GAAGGTAAAGTAATGGCAGAAAACAATCTGCAAATCACTTTCGAAGAGTTAAAAGACTACACTTTTGGCGTAATCAAAAAACAAATGGCACAATTCGGGCAAATGAATCCAACCGATGAAGACGTGCAAGGAATTGTAGCTCGTGTAATGTCAAACCAGGACGAAGTAAAACGTTTGTCAGAGCAGGTTATGAGCGAAAAAATGCTAAACTTGTTTAAAGACAAAGTAAAAGCCAAGTCAAAAGAAGTAAGCTACGACGAATTCATCAAAGCAATGTATGGCGAATTAAAACACTAATAAGATATTTTACTATATTTGAGCGTCAAAGTAATTTGGCGCTTTTTTTATTCTGAACTCGTTTACTGCGTCCGTTCGCTTTGCTCGGGTCAGAATCTTTTGAAGCTATTTCCGGCTGTCCGTTGCAATCTGTCATTGCGAGGAACGAAGCAATCTAAACAAGGACTATTCGTTTCGCAATAACAGGATTTCCACTTCCATCCGGGCTACGGTTTCGGCGTACCGACACTATGTCACTTTAAATAACAAGGCACGAACTTTGACTAAAATAAAACAGATTAAAAACAAACTCATAATTCATAACTCTTAACTTATAACTAGTAAAATGGACTACGGAAAAGACCCGAGAGCTACGCTCGAACTGGCGAAGCAATTTAAAAAATTTGCTACCAAAAAACATGGCGTAAACAGTTTATATTACGATAAAATCGTAGGTAGCATGACGCCTTATATTATTGAAGAACGCCAAATGAATGTCTCGCAACTAGACGTTTTCTCACGCCTTATGATGGATAGAATCATCTTCATGGGAACGGGAGTCGACGATTATATGGCCAACATCATCCAAGCACAATTACTGTTTTTGGAAAGCGTTGATGCTTCAAAAGACATCCAAATCTATATCAATTCTCCAGGAGGAAGCGTTTACGCAGGACTTGGGATTTATGATACGATGCAATACATCAAGCCAGACGTAGCCACAATTTGCACCGGAATGGCAGCTTCTATGGGCGCAGTTTTATTGTGTGCAGGAGCAGCCGGAAAACGTTCTGCTTTACCGCATTCAAGAGTAATGATTCATCAACCCTCAGGCGGTGCATCAGGAGTAGCAACCGATATGGAAATCAACCTAAGAGAGATGTTGAAACTAAAAGATGAATTATACCAAATAATATCACATCATTCGGGACAAACAGTCGATAAAGTACACAAAGATTCAGAACGTGATTATTGGATGATTGCCGATGAAGCCAAAGAATACGGAATGATTGATGAAGTTTTAAGAAGATAAATTCAGAACGCAGAAAACAGAACGCAGTAACCAGTCTGCCTTCTTAAATCTGCCTTCTGCTAACTGAGAAAGATGGCAAAACAAGTTTTAGAATGTTCTTTTTGCGGAAGGAAAAAACCAGAAACCAATCTATTGATTGCTGGAATAAATGCGCACGTTTGCGACAGATGTATTGAACAAGCTCACGGAATAGTTTTAGAAGAATTGAAATCAGGCGGCGCTACTTTAAAGTCGACTTCCGATTTGATTTTGAAAAAGCCTAAAGAAATTCGGGCGTTCTTAGACCAATACGTTATAGGACAAGAGCAAACCAAAAAAGTAATGTCGGTTGCAGTATACAATCACTACAAACGATTGATGCAATTGCAACACGAAGAAGATGTTGAAATCGAAAAAAGCAACATCATCATGGTGGGTCAAACCGGAACCGGAAAAACATTGGTAGCAAAAACCATTGCACGAATGCTCGAAGTTCCTTTAGCCATTGTTGACGCAACCGTTTTAACCGAAGCTGGTTATGTTGGAGAAGATGTAGAAAGCATCCTAACCCGATTATTGCAGGCAGCCGATTATGATTTGGCTAAAGCCGAAAGAGGAATTGTATTCATTGACGAAATTGATAAAATTGCCCGTAAGAGTGACAATCCATCCATAACCCGTGATGTTTCCGGCGAAGGTGTGCAACAGGCGCTACTTAAATTATTAGAAGGAACTGTGGTAAATGTTCCGCCAAAAGGAGGAAGGAAACATCCAGACCAGAAATTCATCGAAGTCAATACCAAAGATATCTTGTTTATAGCTGGTGGTGCTTTTGATGGTATAGAAAGAATTATTTCTAAACGATTGAATAGAACTGCGGTTGGTTACACCACATCTAGAAATACAGACAATATCGACAAAGACAATTTACTTCAATATATTATTCCAAAAGACATCAAAGATTTTGGATTAATACCCGAAATCATTGGTCGACTTCCAGTATTAACACACATGGATCCTTTAGATAGAGCAACACTTCGCGCTATTTTAACCGAACCAAAGAATGCCTTAATCAAGCAATATCAGAAATTATTCGCAATGGATGATGTAAAATTCACCATTGATGACAATGCCTTGGATTATATAGTTGACAAAGCATTGGAATACAAACTAGGAGCAAGAGGCTTGCGTTCACTTTGTGAAGCAATTCTAACCGATGCGATGTATGATTTGCCGAGTTCGGATGATAAGCAATTACATGTAGATGTTGATTATACGCGGGACGCATTAACCAAAAACTTATTAAAACGTTTGGAAATCGCATCCTAGTGGTAAACTTAACAAATTAAAAAGGGAGTATAATTTTATTATTATGCTCCCTTTTTTTAGTTTAACCGTATCTTTTTTTTAATTCATCAGCAACAATTTTAAAAAACATGTACATCTTTTAAGTAAAAGATGTACATCTTTATACTAAAACATATACATCTTTTTAAAAACTCATACTGAACATTTGAAAAAAGTTTCAACAGGATTTAAAAACACTTCCTATAGAATCATAAAAAATCCCCGCCGGAACAGGGATTTTAATCACTAATGATAACCATTTTATTTAAGGAAACCTCCACCCGATTTGGTTTTCTCGACGTCAATATCCGTATTGTCTTTTTTCAAGCTTAAATTTCCAAAGTTGTAAACTAACGAAAGTCTAAAGGTTCTCGAATCTTGTTTTTGATGAAACTGGGTTTCCAGATTCGTAGACGAAACCCTAGCGTTCACTTCATTCGAGTTGAAAACATCAAAACAATGCAAGCCAATTTTTAAATTTTTATTCATAAAATCTTTGCTGAACGAAATATCAAACTCCTGAATTGG
>JAYTGH010000615.1:0-3152 GCA_043733645.1 Flavobacterium sp.
GCGTTCTTTTTTAGCTGAGCCGAAACTGTTAATAAGTCAATGGGTTGAGAATCTGTGAATAACTGAAAAATAGCTTCAAAAATATGCTTGTGTCCTTCTTTATAAAAAGCATCAGGCTGTAAAATATCGATTACCTCATCTACCCCTTTTTTATCAATCATCATTGCGCCTAAGACCGCTTCCTCTAAATCGAGTACTTGTGGCGGGAGCTTACCTTTTTCTAAGTTTATAATAGTAGTTTTATCTACTTTTATAGGGTTCATATTTCTGAGATTTTCCATGTAGCGAAAGTAACTATTTTGATAGGTTTATTTGGATTGAGTTATCCAACAGTTATGTTTATAAGTTTCTTTTTTTGTTAATAACCAAAAAAAAATCCGAAACTGTAGGGCTTCGGATTTAAGTATAATTTATAAGAATTTACTCCTTGTATTCGCCCATCTTACTGTATTTATCCATCCTTTGAGCGACAAGTTCTTCTGTTGATAAATCTTTTAGTTCATTGAATGCTTTTGTGATATATTGTTCGACTGTTTTGAAAGCAGTTGCTTTATCATAATGAGCGCCACCAAGTGGTTCCGGAATAATATCATCAACTAATTTCAATTTTTTCATGTCTGTAGAAGTCAGTTTCAAAGCTTCGGCAGCTTGTTCTTTATATTCCCAGCTTTTCCATAAGATAGAGGAACATGATTCTGGAGAAATAACAGAATACCAAGTGTTTTCCATCATTAAAACTCTGTCTCCAACGCCAATTCCTAGAGCGCCACCAGAAGCACCTTCACCAATGATCACACAAATGATTGGCACTTTAAGACGCACCATTTCGAAAATATTTCGGGCAATTGCTTCACCTTGTCCTCTTTCTTCGGCTTCTAATCCTGGATAGGCTCCGGGTGTATCGATTAAGGTTACTACAGGGATGTTGAATTTTTCAGCCATCTTCATCAAACGCAAGGCTTTACGATATCCTTCAGGATTTGCCATACCGAAATTACGTAACTGACGCATTTTGGTATTGATTCCTTTCTGTTGTCCGATAAGCATGAATGATTGCCCGTCAATCTGACCCAAACCACCAATCATAGCTTTATCATCTTTGAAGTTTCTATCGCCAAAAAGTTCTAAAAATGTTCCTTTGGTTAAGTTTGTAATATGCTCTAAAGTGTAAGGTCTGTTGGGATGTCTTGACAATTGTACCCGTTGCCAAGCGGTAAGATTTTTATAAATCTTTCTTTTGGTTTCCTCTAATTTCTTTTCGATTTGTTTGCAGGTTGCAGTAACATCTACATTTGATTCAGCACCAATTATCTGGCATTTATCGAGTTGCTCTACCAGTTCTTTTATAGGAAGTTCAAAATCTAAATATTCCATAGGGTTTGTTCGTTTTGATTTAATCGAACAGCAAATATAAAATTTTAAATTGTGATAAAAAGTACTTTTTACAGATTAATTGTAAACAACTTTAGTTCAATTTTTTACGGTATTTTATTATTCCATTTAGGATTACGGTTAGCAAAATGATGAATGCACCGGTGTAGAATTCGAAGCTCATTTTTTCTTTTTCTTCAAAGATTAAAACAGCCAGAATAATACCATAAATAGGTTCTAAATTTATGGTAAGCATTACTGTATATGGACTCAGAAATTTCATAACGGAAGTCGAAGCAATAAAAGCATAGGCTGTACAAACCGAACTTAATATCATCAAATACATAAAATCTTTGGCCGAAAGCATGAAAAAATTGCTTGAAAAACTATGTGTAATCAATAATAAAAAAGTAAAGAAAATTACACCGCCGCTTAGTTCATAAAATGAGATAACTGTTGCGTCATGTTTCTTGACAAGTTTGCTATTAATAACGGCAAACAAAGCAGAAAGAAATGCTGAACAGAGAGCGGTCAACATTCCCCATAAATAATTTCCCTCCACATTAAAAATAATGTAAAGTCCAGCTACGACTAGTAATCCGAAGAAGACTTCATAATAGACAATCTTTTTTCCATATAGAATTGGTTCCAATAGCGACGCAAAAAACGCTCCGGTAGAAAGACACGCAAGCGTTATTGAAATATTAGAAATCTTGATTGCATGAAAGAACGTAAACCAATGCAAGGCGATTATAAGTCCGGAAAAAATAAACTGCAAAAAGACTTTGGTTGAAATTCGTAAGGATAGTTTTTTGAAATAGATATAAATTCCAATAAATCCAACGGCAAAAAGCATTCGGAACCAAACTAACGGCAAAGCATCGAGTGAAATTAGTGCGCCTAAAATAGCGGTAAACCCCCAAATGAATACTATTAAATGGAGGTGCAAATAACTTTTGAGGTTATCGCTTGGCATTACGCAAAAGATAAATCGCCAGTAATCCAAAAACGATGTTTGGTGTCCAAACTGCCAATAATGGTGGAGCTGATGACTTTTCGGCAAGAACTCCAAAAATTTTATCCAGAAAGACAAAAGCAAAGGCCAAAATGATCCCTATGGCTAGGTTAGTTCCCATTCCGCCACGACGTTTCATAGACGAAACTGCAACAGCAATAATGGTTAAAATAAAAGCAGAAACCGGAATGCTATATTTTTTATAAAGTACCACCAAATACACATTAATATTAGAAGAACCACGTGCTTTTTCTTTGTCAATAAACTTATTGAGTTCATTTAACGGCAAAGTTTCCGCAATGTAAACTACTGGTGTTAAATCTTCTAGATCAAATTTAAAAACGGTGTCTTTGACTTCTACCGATTCGATTATATCACCAAACTGACCTACTTTTCTTTTGGTATAATTGTATAATGTATAATTTTTTTGTTTTGGATTCCACTTGATTCTGCTGGCTATCAATTTATATTTCAATTTGTCTCCATCAAATTTCTCCATGGAAAAATTAAAAGCCATATTGGAAACTTCATTAAAATTACTCACAAAAATATATTCATCTTTACTAGTTTGACGAAACACATTGGTATCTTCCCTCATTCCTGTCGTTCCAGTGGCATTGAGATACGTAAATCTAAAACTATTAAAACCTGCGCTAGCATTCGGTAGTAAAAAAACTGTCATAACCAAAGCAAAAAGAGACACAATTGTAGCGCCAATAATATAAGGTCGAAGAAATCGTGAAAAGGAAATACCGGAACTTAGAAT
>JAYTGH010000616.1:0-3125 GCA_043733645.1 Flavobacterium sp.
GGGTTCCATTATTCCGAATTACGCTTTGATTGACAAGAATGACTTGCATATTATAGGTGAATACTATTTAGATATTATTCAGAATTTAATGGTGCTGAACGGACAAAAAATCAGCGAAATCGAAGAAGTGCATTCGCATCCGATGGCATTGTTACAATGCATGGATTTTTTGAAAAAATATCCAAAAATAAAATTAGTCGAAGACAAAGATACCGCCGAAACCGCCAGAAGAATTCATCAAAAACAAATCAAAGGCATTGCCGCCATTGCCAGTAAAGCGGCAGCCTCGATGTATGATTTGACTATCATTGCACCCGAAATCCAAACGGTAAACAACAACATGACGCGCTTTTTCATCATCAGCAAAGAAGCGAATCTTTTGCCAAAAGAAAATGTTAACAAAGCATCATTAAAATTTGAGTTAGATGACACGCCGGGAAGTTTGGCCACCGTTTTAAACGTGATGACGAATTGCAAACTGAACCTGACCAAAATCCAGTCGATGCCAATTATCGAAACGCCTTTTCAGTATTCTTTTTTTGTGGATGTGGTTTTTGAAAAGTACAAGCATTATGAAAAAGCCATGAAGATTTTAGAGATTATGACCAATCATTTCAAGGTGTTGGGCGAATATAAAAACAGGAAATTATGATTAATACAGCCGACAGATTGCAAAGTGTTCAGGAATATTACTTCTCCCGAAAGTTGCGCGAAGTACGTCAACTCATAGCAGAAGGAAAACCTGTTATTAATATGGGCATCGGCAGCCCTGATTTAGCTCCGGATAATTCTGTAATTGAAGCGATGCATCGCGCTATGTTTGACGATAAAGCCCACGAATACCAAAGTTATCAAGGTTTGCCTGAGTTGCGAAAAGGGATGTCCGACTTCTATAAAAACCACTTTAATGTCGACTTAGATTTCAATACTGAAATTCTGCCATTGATGGGTTCGAAAGAAGGAATTATGCATATTTCGCTGGCATTTTTAAATGAAGGCGATGAAGTTTTGATTCCAAATCCGGGGTATCCAACTTATGCTTCGGTAACCGAATTGGTTCAGGCAAAAGCAGTATGTTATGATTTGTCAGCAGCAAACCATTGGCAACCTGATTTTGATGCTTTAGAAAAATTAGATTTATCAAAAGTAAAACTAATGTGGGTTTCGTATCCGCACATGCCAACGGGTGCGAATGGTACATTAGAGTTGTTTGAAAAACTAATTGCGTTTGGTAAAAAGCACAGCATTTTGATAGTAAATGATAATCCGTATAGTTTTGTTCTGAATGGAAATCCGTTGTCAATATTGCAGGTTGAAGGTTCAAAAGACATTGCACTCGAATTAAATTCTTTGTCGAAAACCTATAATATGGCTGGCTGGCGTGTTGGAATGGTTTTGGGTAATTCAACCCTGATTGATGCCATCCTAAAAGTAAAAAGTAATATGGACAGCGGGATGTTTTATGGTATTCAAAAAGGTGCTATTGAGGCTTTAAAACTAGGAAAAGATTGGTTCGAAAAACAAAATGAAATTTATACAAAAAGAAGAAACCTGATTTTTAAATTGGCTGAAAAACTAAATTGTGTTTTCGATAAAAATAGCGTGGGCTTGTTTGTTTGGGCAAAGCTTCCGGCTGGTATTTTGTCTGAAGAATTCATTGACAAAGTATTAATCGAGAAGCATATTTTCATCACGCCGGGAACTATTTTTGGCAGTAATGGTGAAGGTTATATTCGATTTTCGCTTTGTGTTACCGAAGAAAAAATCCAAGAGGCAATTTTGAGAATTACGACACGAGCAGAAGGCGAACAGAGCGAAGCTAATTAAAAATTACGAATTACGAAGTTGGAGTTTTCAAACTTTCGACTTTCAAACTTTCAAACTTTATGACTAAAATATATGTAATTGGAATTGGTTTAATTGGTGGTTCAATGGCATTGGATATTCAGGCATTGGATAAAGATGCCGTTATTATGGGTGTCGATGCGAATGAAGATCATTTGGAACAAGCAATTAAACTTGGAATCATCCATCAAAAAGCGGAATTAAAGCATGTTATCGATGCTGATTTTGTAATTCTGGCTGTTCCGGTAGATATCGCTTTAGAGCTTTTGCCAAAAATTTTGGATACTATTTCAGATGAAACCTTGGTTTTTGATGTAGGTTCAACCAAAAGTCCAATATCCGAATCGGTGTCAAATCATCCAAAGAGAAGAAACTTTTTAGCAACACACCCCATTGCCGGAACAGAGTTCTCCGGACCAACGGCTGCCATTCGAAATTTATTCACAGACAAAACGAATATCATTTGCGAAGTAGAAAAAACTACTTTTAAATTGCAGGAAAAAGGATTGCAATTGTTCAAAGACTTGGGAATGAGAATTCGTTATATGGAACCAAAATCACATGACAAACACATTGCTTATATGTCTCACTTGTCACATATCAGCTCGTTTATGTTAGGAAAGACAGTCATTGAGAAAGAGAAACATGAAAAAGATATTTTTGATATGGCAGGAAGTGGATTTGAAAGTACGGTTAGATTAGCCAAAAGTTCACCAGCGATGTGGACGCCAATTTTCAAACAAAATAAAAAGCAAGTCGTAAAATCATTAGAAGAATATATCGCCAATTTATCGCAATTCAAGGAGTTGTTGGAAAGTGAAAATTATGAGCAAATTTTCAATGAAATGGAAAACACAAATAGGATAAAAGAGATTTTAGGCAAAAGAGATTAGCCACTAGTAAAATAATAATTAATAAAGTAAAACTTTTGCCTCTTGCCTATTGGCTTTTGGCTCAAAACAAAAAAACTATGGATATTACAACAGAAAACAGAAAATGGTTAGATGATTTTAAATTAAGTCATCCATTAGTAATTGCGGGACCATGTAGTGCAGAAACCGAAGATCAGGTTATGAAAATTGCACGCGAATTAAAAGATTCTGACGTAAGTATTTTTCGTGCCGGAATCTGGAAACCAAGAACCCGTCCTGGAGGATTTGAAGGTGTTGGCGCCATCGGATTAAAATGGCTCCAAAAAGCGAAAGCCGAAACAGGTTTGTTAATGGCAACCGAAGTGGCGAATGCAGCTCACGTAAAATTAGCTTTGGAACATGATATTG
>JAYTGH010000617.1:0-3118 GCA_043733645.1 Flavobacterium sp.
GTTGTCACCTACCGCAAAAAACTGATTGAAAAAACCAGTGAAGGGTTTATTGTGAACGCGGCTGCGAATATTTCACAAGTGGCTGGAACGGCGACTGACCTTCTGAAAAGTACGCCGACCGTAGCCGTTGATGCCGAAGGTGCGATAACACTGAGGGGTAAAACACCTTTGATATTGGTAAATGGTCGAAATTCAAAATTGTCAAATACCAATCAAATTCCTGCAAGTAGCATTGAAAGTATTGAGATTATAAATAATGCTTCTGCAAAATATGATGCCAATGCCCAAAGTGGCATTATCAATATTCGGCTTAAAAAAAATGCTCAAAGTGGGACTAATGGTTCTGTGGCTTTAGGGGCGGGTGCGGGGTCGAGAGCGCGGATTAGCAGTGCTGTTTTGCTCAATCATAAAGCGGGAAAATGGAATATGGGCGTCGGTTATGACAATCGTTTTGCGGGACGAACCCGACAAATTGCGGGAAACCGAACCAATTTTAATTTGCTGGACAATTATTTACTCACGCAAAACAGACAAGATGAAAGGATAGAACGGTTGCAAAACCTAAAATTCAATCTGGATTTTCAGCCCAACGATAAAAATAGTTTTTCATTTGAAGCCATCGGCAGCACCGAAGGGCAGGACAATGATGAAAATCTGACCAGCCTGATACGCAAAAAAAGCAACATATTTAATTTTGAAAATAACCGACATTCTTTAGAATATGAACGGGTAAAAGTGGGCGAATTTGCCTTAAATTATGAAAGAAAATTTAGTGATTCTAAAAAATCTCTGTCGGCAAGTTTGACCACATCAACCGAGCAAGGCAGACAAAATACAGATATTACAACCCAAGCATTGAGTGAAAACGCAACAACTATTGGCAACCCTTTTTTAGAAAAAACGCATAGTTACGAAGATGCCAATATTTCAAATGCTATACTTGATTACTCATTTCCATTGTCCACAAAAGGTACATTTGAAACGGGTTATAAAGGTACATTTCGGACAATAACGAATGATTATGCAGCGGCTGAAAAGATTGGAAATGCTTATATTATCAATGCCGCATCAACCAATATTTTCAAATTTAATGAGCAAATTCACGCTATTTATGCACTTTTTTATGCTTATACAGGTACAGAAGAAAAACAGAAATGGAAGTATGCGTTAGGTGCAAGAATGGAACAAGTGAACAATAATGGTAAGACAAATACAAACAGCACGACCATCAAAAACAATTATTTAAAATTGTTTCCAACGGCGAATATCAGTTATGTGGTCAAGGCGGATGAATTTTGGAAATTGAGTTATGGTAAAAGAATAAACCGACCCGATTTAGACGATTTAAACCCGTTTGTGGACATTACCGATGCTTTGAATCCACATAGCGGCAATCCGAAATTGAAACCCGAAATCATTCAAGCTCTTGAATTGGGCTACAACAAAGAGTGGGAAAAAATGACACTTTCTACGAATCTTTTTTATCGGTATTCTGAAAACACCATCAGACAATTTATGCAAGTACAAGCCAATGGTGTGGTATTGCGTTTGCCTATCAACATCGGAACTGCCAATAGTTATGGTTTAGAAAATATTTTTACGGCAAAACCAACGAATTTTTATGACCTCAATGCCAGTCTTACGTTGTTTCAACAACAATACAATGGCAGCAATGTGGCAACAGACGCCGTACAAAATGCTTTCAACTGGTATGGAAAATTGATTAATAATTTTCAAGTTAGCAAAAATAGCAAGTTGCAAATAATTGGCAATTATAAGTCGGCAACCGTCACGCCACAAGGCAGACAAATAGCTCAATATAATGCGGATTTGGGTTTTCAACAAAAATTGGGCAAAGGCAATGCCCGTTTAGGCTTAGTGGTCGTAGATGTTTTTAATACCTTAAAAAGCGGTAGTTATACCTACACATCTGATTTTACGAGCAACCGCGCCTCAAAAGCGGATACCCGAGCCGTCATGCTTACGTTTGCTTATGCCTTCAAATCGGCGTTTAAAGAAAAATTATTGGAGAATAGGTTTTCTAAAGAGTATTAAGTGGCGTGCGTGACGACTTATGAAGTCCAAATCACGAAAGGAACAACCCAAAAATGGTTGGTCTTTAGCGCGGCTTGGGTTTTCTTACGGGAAGAACACTAAAATCTTTTAATTTCAGTTTTGGGCAGTTGGTGCACTTTCAAAAGCTGCGATGCTTTCAAAAATTCCATAGCATAAGATTCGCCATTAGGTGCGGCAAATTCGACCCAAAAGGTATCTGTATTGATAACTTCAACGATTGTTCCGATTGTCCCACGTCTCAAACCAAGCGAGGGCAAGTCTTTACCTGCTTGCAAGATATATATTTACAAAATCACACATCTCAAACCAATGAACAGATACGCTCGTAAATGGGTCTCCGACTCTTTATGTAGTATCTGTTAGGTCTGTGACCTCTTTTATCTCAAATCAAACTACAGTGTAAACAATTCTTCTGGTATCATAACATCAATAATCCCTTTCTCATCTCTATAATTTGAGGCTAAACAATAGATGTATTGCTTGGGTACTGCACAAACGAGTCCACCCCCTCAGTATTCCCTCTCTTTTTCTCCTACAAAAAATGTTCAATAAGATTAAAATATTAGTGTAGAACATGAGTTCATCCGCATGGAACATTGCTTCATTGTTGTAGAACAATGAAGCAATGTTCTACAACAATGATTCAAACTCATACAACATTGGTTCAAACTCACACAACATTATTTCAAACTCATACAACATAGCTTCAAACTCACACAACATTATTTCATTGTTCTATAACAATAATATATTCTTGTTGAACAATATTTTACTGTTGTTTGAGATTTTCAATGAACCAGTGTTATATTTTATTTAAATACACTGTTTGGTATATTTATTGATATGATAAAAATGCCTATACATTCACAAAGGGCATTAAATTCTTAAAAATGAAAAAAATTATTAAGCGCAGTTATAAGCGCATGAATCAAGACAAAGCCAATAGCTTTGCCAACGTCGTCTATCTACGCATGAAAGATGACCCACAGTTCGCCGATTTTGCGGCTAATGTGACGGAATTGAAAGTCCGCAATACAGCTTT
>JAYTGH010000618.1:0-3115 GCA_043733645.1 Flavobacterium sp.
CGATGTAAATTCGGGCTATTGGAATCCTGCAGGTTTATTAAAGATTGAAGATAGCGAAGTTTCCCTGATGCATGCGAGTTATTTTGCCAATATTGCCCAATACGATTATGCGGCTTACGCCAAAAAGATAGATGACCGAAGCGCCTGGGGAATTTCTCTAATTCGTTTCGGAGTAGATGATATCTTAAATACGACCCAGCTTATTGATGCTCAAGGAAATATTGATTACAATCGAATCAGTCTTTTCTCGACTGCCGATTACGGCTTAACGTTTTCTTATGCAAGGCAACCAAAATTAATTGAAGGTTTACAGTATGGTGTAAATGCCAAAATTATCCGGAGAGTTATTGGTGATTTTGCCAAATCTTGGGGATTTGGTTTTGATTTCGGTTTGCAATATGAAAGCAATGATTGGCACTACGGAATTATGCTGCGAGATATTACGACAACTTACAACGTATGGGCAATCAATGAAGATAAATACAACGAGATAAAAGATGCGGTAGCCGGACAAAATCAGGCCCCACCTGAAAGCACCGAAATAACTTTGCCGAAAGCGCAACTCGGCGTTTCTAAAAAATTCGATTTTCATTCTGATTACACCTTGCTTGCGGCAGTTAATCTGAATATGCAATTTGCACAAACAAACGATATAATTTCTACCAGTGCCTTTAGCATTGATCCGGCTTTAGGATTTGAGTTTGGCTATACCGATTTGGTTTTTCTTCGCGCCGGCGTTGGGAATTTTCAAAATGTAGAGCAACTTGATGGTTCCAAAAAAATTAGTTTTCAGCCTAACATTGGTCTCGGATTTAAATACAAAGGCATTCAGGTTGATTATGCTTTGACCGATTTGGGTGATCAAAGTGCTGCTTTATATTCCAATATTTTTTCTGTGAAAGTAGATTTAAGTATTTTTAGATAAAATTTAAAAGAAATCAATGTTTAAAAGTAAACTTTCCATCTTATTGCTACTGCTTTTTGTTCTAAAAAACAATTTCGTTTTTGGTCAAATACCATTAGATAAAAACGCCAAAATCAGCATTCTAACCTGTGAAAAAGGGAATGAACTTTATTCTCTTTTTGGTCATACCGCAATCAGAATTCAGGATGCTTCCAATGATTTAGATGTAGTTTATAATTATGGAACATTTGATTTTGCTACCGAAAATTTTTATTTAAAATTCATTAAAGGCGATTTGCGCTATTTTGTAACAGCTAATGCTTACAACGAGTTTTTTTATGAATATACAATTGAAAATCGTTCTATCTACGAGCAGACATTAAACCTAACTACCATTCAAAAACAACAGCTTTTTGATGCATTGAATAAGAGTCTGATGACCGATGAAAAATATTATACCTACAAGTTCATTGATAGAAATTGCACCAATATGGTTGTGGACAAAATTAACCAAACATTGGGACAAAATTGCATCATAAAAACTACCGAAAAAGGAAAAACCTACCGAGAAATTCTATTTCCATATGTAGAAAATCATTTTTATGAAAACTTGGGAATCAATGTTATTTTTGGAGAAAAAGTAGATGAAGATGGAAAGAAATTATTTCTACCTAATCAATTTATGGAAAGTCTAAAGGTTTCAAAATTCAACGGAAAACCAGTTGCAGAAGCGCCAAGAACCATTTTAAAAGCAACACCAGAGCAACCTGAAAAATCATTTTGGAATAATTATTATAGTTTCTGTTTGATTTTTATAGTAATTACAATAAGCCGAAAATCTTGGGTTTATCTTACTTATTTCGCAACAATTGGTCTATTTGGACTCTTTTTGACATTGGTTGGATTATACTCCTTTCATCAGGAAGTTGGCTATAATTACAATGTATTATTATTCAATCCTTTATTACTTGTGTTGCTGGTTTGCTTTTGGAGAAAGAAATTTGTTTGGGTAAAAAAAATAGCCCAAATTAGTTTAGTCCTATTAGCATTATTTATCATTATTTTGCTCAACAAACCTAATTTGGTCATGTTCCTGCCAATGATTATTTGCTCCGGAATTTTGCTGTTTTATTTTTTTAGAAGAAGTAAACGGGAACTATTGTCCGCGATAAAGTAAAACAGTACTAAGCGTTTTAAATATGATATTAACATCGAGAAAAATGCTTCTGTGCTTGATATAGTATAAATCATATTGAAGTTTAATCAAGCTGTCATCAATAGTTTCTCCATAAGAATAATTTACTTGTGCCCAACCTGTTAATCCTGGTTTTATAACGTGGCGCGTTTCATAAAACGGCATCACTTCGGCAATTTCATTTACAAAAACCGGACGTTCTGGTCTTGGTCCAATTACAGCCATATCGCCTTTTAGAATATTCAAAAACTGAGGTATTTCATCCATTCTTGACTTTCTCATTATTTTTCCAAACGGCGTTACCCTGCTATCATTTGTTGTCGCAAAAACGGCTCCTTCTTCTTCTGCATTTTTTACCATTGTTCTATATTTCACAATGTTGAAAATTTTTCCATTCTTACCTACTCTTTCCTGGGTGTAAAATAATTTTCCTCTGTTTCCAAAAACATTACCAATCAAAATTAATGGTAAAATAATTAGTCCGATTAATAAACCTGTTAGTGAAAATACAATCTCAAAAAAGCGCACCATAATTAAGTAAAAATGGTTTTGATTGCTTCTGCTAAAAGGGAAATAACGGTAGAAATCTCGTGATACATATTGCACTGGAATTCGTTGGGTAATACTTTCATAAACCTGAGTATATTCCCTAATTATGTATCCGTTTTCTAATAAATGAATCAATTGGTTGTAAAGGTTAACAGTAATTCCATCCGTTTTTTGAGAGGCTATTACAACTTCGGAAATTGAATTTTTTTTGACAAATTCTTCAAGATTGCTAATGTCAATGTTCTTTATTTTTAGATTATCACTTGCTTTAGTATTAGCGCTATCAGAATTAACAAATCCCAAAACACGATAATGTGGATCGGCACTTTCGAGCGCATACACCAGTTCTTTGAGTTGCTCCTTATCGCAAACAAGGATTACTTTTTTTGAAAATCTACTGGACGCAAAAAACCTAACATAAATCATTCTCCAGATAAACAATGCTACAAAAATAGCAATGTAAAAAA
>JAYTGH010000619.1:0-3112 GCA_043733645.1 Flavobacterium sp.
TTTTGGTCAGTATCTTCAATCCTCAGATAGAAAACACCATTGTGTTTTTTGGCAAATAAATAATTGAATAACGCAGTTCTGACACCTCCAATGTGTAATGGTCCGGTTGGACTTGGAGCAAAACGAACTCTAACAGGTCTTGACATTTTATAGAATTTTAACTTCCTTCCGTTCAGCTCTTTTGGCTTCGGATGTTGCAAAGATAAAATTTAATTGACTATTCAACGCTATACCACAATAAACATTCAACCATATTTAAGCTTCTTCTTGGTTCAATAATAGGCACATTACTAGCTAAATCCGGGCAATAAAATATAGGGATACTGTATAGATACTTAATATATATATTGTATGTATATCGTATGTATGTCGTATGTATGTCGTATATATGTCGTATACTATTTATAATAGAAGCATGATATTTACTCTCCAGATATATCAAAAAAGCATTGATTAAGGCACAATTTCCGTCATATTGAATCATCCTTAGAACCTGATTTTCTTTGGCAAATTTTTAACGCTTTAGTATTCGGTAAAAATTGTACATTTATCGGTTATAAAAAGAAATTATAAAAATTGGACAATTCAAAGATTATATATCAAAAGTTAGAAAGCTTTATTAATAAGTATTATACCAATCAACTGCTCAAGGGAATCATTTTCTTTATTGGTATCGGTTTGATTTATTTCATATTCACGCTGTTCGTAGAATACTTCCTTTGGCTCAAACCAACGGCGAGAACCGTATTGTTTTACACCTTTGTTCTTGTTGAACTCTTTCTGTTTTTTAGATTCATTTGTTTTCCGTTATTCAAATTATCAAAACTTCAAAAAGGCATTAATTACGAAGAAGCTTCAATTATTATTGGAAATCATTTCGGAGAAATAGAAGATAAGTTAACTAACTTTTTACAGCTTTCTTATGACAGAAACAAATCGGAATTGTTAGCAGCATCTATTGATCAAAAAGCGAACACATTACAGCCGATTCCTTTTGGAAATGCCATAAACCTTGGAAACAATAAGAAATATTTGCCTTTGGCGATAATCCCGATATTGTTTTTTGCTTTCTTTTATCTTTCAGGAAACAGCAATCTGATTTCACAAAGCTTGAATCGTGTAGTGCATTTTAAGCAGCAGTTTTTGCCACCGGCACCATTTGAATTTGAGGTTTTGAATAGCAATTTACAGACAGAACAAAACAAGGATTTCCTGCTTAAAGTAAGAACAATTGGTAAAGTTGTTCCCGAAAATGCTATGATTTTTATTGGCGATGAAAGTTATTTTATGGAAAGTAATAAAGCAGGTGAATTTGAATTTGTTATTCCGAAACCATCCGAAAATATAGATTTTCATATAGAAGCGAACGATGTTTCCTCACACGATTATGAATTGAAAGTAGTAACTGTTCCATCGATTGCCAATTTTGAAATGGTGCTTAACTTTCCTAATTACCTGAATAAAAAATCAGAAGTCATCAAAGGAACCGGAAACGCAATCATTCCTGAAGGAACACAAGTGACCTGGAGAATGAACACTTTGGCAACTCAAAAAGTGGATTGGGTAAATGAAAACGCCCACTATGCTTTTGCTAAAAATGATAATGTGTTTTCGTTGTCTAAAAGTATTCTTCAGAATGTTGACTATCAAATCCTAACATCGAATAATAAGGTTCAGAATTACGAGAAACTGAATTATCAGATTTCAGTAATTAATGATCAGTATCCAACCATCAATGTAAACAATGCGCCAGATAGTTTAAAGGTAAATAAGAACTTTGTTTTAGGACAGGTTTCCGATGATTATGGCTTGTCTAAGTTACTTATTGTCTATTATCCAAAAGACAGTCCGAACGCGGCTAAAAAAGCTGCTATTTCAGTTAAGAGAGATGTTTATGATCAGTTTGTATTTTCGTTCCCGAGTAACCTTCCGGTAGAGGAAGGGGTTTCGTATGAATATTATTTCGAGATTTTTGATAACGATGCTATTCATAATTACAAAAGCACTAAATCCTCTGTTTTCAGCAACAGAATTTCAACAGAAACGGAGAAGCAGGATGAAATGATGCAGCAACAAAATGAGAATATCAACTCTTTATCCAAATCTTTAAAAGCGCAAGACAAGCAACTTTCAGAAATGGATAAATTGCAAAAAATGGGCAAAGAGAAAGATAATTTAGAATACAAAGATCAACAGAAAGTTAATGATTTTATTCAACGTCAAAAGCAACAAGACGAAATGATGAAAGAGTTTTCAGAAAAGATGAAGGACAATTTAGAGCAATTCAAATCGGAGAAAAAAGACGAGAAAAAAGATTTGCTTCAAGATAGATTAGAGAAAACAAAAGACGAAATAGAGAAGAACAAAAAACTGCTTGACGAACTTCAAAAACTGAATGACAAAATCAGTAAGGAAGAGTTGTTTGAAAAGATGGATAAATTCCAACAAGAAAGTAAAAATCAGACCAAGAGTTTAGAGCAATTGGTTGAGTTGACGAAACGGTATTATGTAGAGAAAAAAGCGCAACAAATAGCTGATAAGTTGGACAAGCTTGCAGAAAAACAAGATAAGCTAGCTGATAAAACGGATGAAAATGATGCCGAAAAACAAGACGAAATAAATAAAGAATTTGACAAGATTCAAGAAGAATTAAAAGATTTAGAAAAAGACAATAAAGAATTAAAAGCTCCGATGGATTTACCTAAATCGGAGGACAAGGAGAAAAGTATTGACGAAGATTTAAAAGATGCAAAGGACCAATTGCAAAAGCAACAAAAAGACAAGGCCAAGCCAAAACAGAAAAGCGCTTCCAAGAAAATGAAGCAGATGGGACAGAAAATGCAAGAGCAAATGGAATCAGGCGATCAGGAACAAATGGAAGAAGATGTTGCTATGCTACGTCAGATTTTGGATAATCTTTTGGCATATTCGTTCTCTCAGGAAGATGTGATGAAGCAGTTTAAGAATTTAAAACGTGGCGCCCCATCGTTTAACAAAAACCTTAAAATCCAACAAGATTTAAAGCAACAATTTAAACATGTTGACGATAGTTTGTTTGCTTTGTCATTACGTAATCCAAAAATTGCCGAAGACATTACTAAAGAAATTGGTA
>JAYTGH010000620.1:0-3108 GCA_043733645.1 Flavobacterium sp.
TTTTTAGCTACAAAATCTTCAGCTCTCGAAGCCGATTGATCTAAAGTATCAAATGCTTTTGCTGTTGCGCTGTCTTTTGCATCAACATTTACATCTTCAATGTAGTTATTGTCTGATTTCTCCGCTTTTGGTTTTGGTTCTTTATATCCTCTTTTGTTAAAAGTTGCCATCTATTTTTAATTTAGTGTGCGCAAAAATAAAAATTAATTCATATTTAAAGGCTATTTTTATGGATATTTTTGAATAATTTGCACCACCTAAGTTTAGAGCATTAATTTTAAACAAAAACTAAATTGTTTTTAAAGCGAATTTCATTACTCAATTATAAAAATTTTTCCGAAATCACCTTCGAATTAGATACCAAAATCAATTGTTTCGTGGGTAAAAATGGCATTGGGAAAACAAATATCCTTGACGCTATCTATCATTTGGCAAACGGCAAAAGTTATTTCAATCCGTTGGCGGTGCAAAACATCAAACACGGAGAAGATTTTTTTGTAGTTGATGGCGAATTTGAAAAAAACGGAAGAACTGAGCAAATTTTGTGCAGTTTAAAAAAAGGGCAAAAAAAAATCCTGAAACGAAACGCTAAAGTTTATGAGAAATTCTCCGACCATATTGGTTTTATTCCGTTGGTTATTATTTCGCCTGCCGATAGTGATTTGATTATTGAAGGCAGCGAAACCCGCAGAAAATTTATTGATACCGTAATTTCGCAATTAGACAGTTCTTATTTACAGCAACTGATTCAATACCAAAAAATCATCAGTCAACGCAATGCTTTGTTGAAATATTTTGCACTGAATCATGTTTTTGAAAACGATACTTTGTCTATATATAACGAACAACTTAACACCCTTGGGCAATCTATTTTCGAGAAACGTAAAAAGTTCTTAGTAGATTTTATTCCAATTTTTAACAATTACCATAGTGAAATTACCAACTCAGCCGAAACGGTTCAATTGGTTTACCAAAGTGATTTGTTTGAAAAAGACACTTTGTCTTTATTGGAAGAAAACATCAGTAAAGATAGAGCCTTGCACTATACTTCGGTTGGTGTTCATAAGGATGATTTATCTTTTGAAATTGATAATTATCCTATTAAAAAGTTTGGTTCTCAAGGGCAGCAGAAATCTTTTCTCATCGCATTGAAATTGGCACAATTTGATTTTGTCAAAAAGCAAAGTGGTGAAAAGCCCATTTTACTGTTTGACGATATCTTTGATAAGCTCGATGAATTTCGCGTAAGCAAAATAATTGAAATGGTAAATAACGAAGAATTTGGACAATTATTCATTTCAGATACGCATCCCGAACGCACCGAAAACATAGTAAAAACAACACATCAGACTTATAAAATTTTTAATCTTTAGTATTGCTCAAATTTGTAATTTAGCATCAAAATTTAGAACATGAAATCAAAATTCGCTTCCTTATTATTATTGAGTTTTCTATTTATAAGTTGCCACGGACAAACCTCTAAAGCTATTCAAACCATCGATGCGAAATCATTTGCTGAAATGCTAAAAACCAATGAAAATCCACAATTATTAGACGTTAGAACTCCGGAAGAATATAGCATTGAACATATTGGCAATGCCAAAAATGTGAATTGGAACGGTGACGATTTTGTTGCCAAAGCTACAACTTATAACAAATCGAAACCAATTTTTGTGTATTGCAAAGCTGGTGGAAGAAGCGCACAAGCCGCAGATAAATTAGCCGAATTGGGTTTCAAAGAAATTTACAATCTTGATGGCGGCATCATGAAATGGAATGTAGAAAATAATAAAAATGCGAAGCCAAGTGGAAAAATAATCGGAATGTGTGATCAGGAATATAGCGAATTGATAAAATCAAGTGATAAGGTAATGGTTGATTTCAACGCTAAATGGTGTGCGCCTTGTCAAAAAATGAAACCTTATATTTTGAAGCTTGAAACAGAAATGGCAGCCAAAGTAAAAATTGTTTCCCTTGATGCTGATGAAAATAAAACCATCGTAGAACAATTAAAACTAGATGGATTGCCAACTATAATTGTTTACGAAAAAGGGAAAGAAGTTTGGCGAAACGTTGGCTATATTTCGGAAGAAGATTTAAAAAAACATTTGTAATATGATAACCAAAGAAGCTTCTCAATTTCTTGAAGATTTAGTTGCAAACAACAATACCGAATGGATGCATGCCAACAAAAAAAGGTATGAAAACTTCAAGAAAGACTATCACAATTATATTGCGTCCATTTTGGCAGCACTAAAACCTTTGGACAAATCATTGGAATCATTGGAAGTTAAAAACTGCACGTTCCGAATCAATCGCGACATTCGTTTTTCAAAGGATAAATCGCCTTACAAAACCAATATTGGTGTTTGGATGTCACAAAATAAAAACAGGAAAAATGCTCCCGGATATTACATTCATTTCGAAAAAGGAAATTCCTTTATCGCTGGTGGTTGCTGGTGTCCTGAACCCAATGAATTAAAACAAATCAGAAAAGAAATTGCTTTTTTTTATGAGGATTTAGAAGCGCTTGTTAATGACAAAAAATTTAAGTCAGAATTTGGCGCGATGACTCGTGATGAAAACAATACGCTAAAAAAAGCTCCAAAAGATTTTGAACCCAATCATCCAGCGATTGAATTTTTGAAATTGAAAAGTTATACCGCTTCTGAAAAAATTGATGACAAATTATTTTTAGATAAAGACTTTGCTAAAATTATAGCTCAAAAATTAATTGTACTCAAACCAATGAACGATTTTCTAACAAGAGCTTTAGAAACTGAAGACTAAATCATAATGTCAAAAAAACGAATTCTTTTTTTGGGAGAAACCTATCGGGCTGATGCTATTACCTGGATGAATGGCCTAAAGGAATTTGGCAATTTTGAAATCGTAACCTGGGAACTTCAAACAAGCAGTAACGGTATCAACAGAATTAAAAGACTTTTTGAATTAGCCAAAGCTATTTTGACTATAAAAAGTATAATTAAAAAATTTAATCCTGATATGATAATTGCCGAACGAACTACCAGTTATGGCTATTTAGCGGCACTTTCCGGAATTAAACCTATAGTAATTGCACAACAAGGCATTACCGATTTATGGCCA
>JAYTGH010000621.1:0-3097 GCA_043733645.1 Flavobacterium sp.
GGCAAACTCTTTGGAACACCTTCTAAAACGGATTTTTTGCCTTCTTTGAGTTTTAGTTTTTCCCAGTTTTGCTTTACTTCTTCTTCATCGGCAACGACAACATCGCCATAAATATGCGGATGACGATGGATTAACTTATCACAAATATCATTGCAAACATCAGCCATATCAAAATCATTGGTTTCGCTACCAATTTTGGCATAAAAAACAATGTGGAGCAACAAGTCGCCTAATTCTTTTTTGATTTCGGGCAAATCGTTATTTAAAATGGCGTCGCCCAATTCATAGGTTTCTTCAATGGTAAGATGACGCAGACTTTCGAGTGTTTGCTTTTTATCCCAAGGACATTTATCACGCAAATCGTCCATAATGTCAAGTAATCTATTGAAAGCTTCGAGTTGCTGTTGACGTGTGTTCATTGAAATTTTGATATTTAATATTACTCGTAAAAATAAAAAATCCTACTTCTGAAATTCAGCAATAGGATTTATATTTATTAGAAAGTAATTAACTATTTTTTGGTTTTAGGCTTTGCTTCTTTTTTTGTTTTTACTTCTTCAGCAGCTTGTTCTTTTACTTCTTCACCGTTTTGAACTTTTGGTTCTTCTTTTGAAACCATTCCTTTTGCCTGAAGAATATTGTACCAGTTTAATAATTTTTTGATATCAGAAGCATAAACTCTGTCTTGATCATAATCTGGTAAAATCTCTTGAAAATAAGCAATCAATTTAGGATTGTCTTCTTTATGTGAAACCGCTGTTGGACCTTCACTTTCTTTGACAGCAATAGCTCGCATTATTTCAACCAACGGTTTTTCTTCTGTATAAGTATACATTGATATTTCCGAAAGCAAGCTAACATTACTTCTTAATCCAACTGTAATTTTCTTTCCGTCAAGTAATGATTCTGCTAAAAAGCCCGAACGGGTTTGCAATTTCAATTCAAACAATCCTGGTTTTCCGGCAATAGCTAATATTTTTTCTACGTTCATTTTTTAATTTAATTAAGGGAACAAATATATTTAAATGTTTAGTTGATAACTATTAATTATCTTCCTTTTTTATTGGCAAATTTCATTCTGTAATCCGGAAAAGCTTTGCCATCCATGATGTTCTGTAACTTCTTTTTAATCAGTGTTTTTTTTAAAGTTGAAATTTTATCGGTAAACAAAATCCCTTCGATATGATCATATTCATGTTGGATAACACGGGCAATTAAGCCATCAAAAACTTCAGTCTTTTTATTAAAGCTTTCATCATAATATTCAATGGTTATTCTTTCGTTGCGATACACATCTTCGCGAACATCGGGAATGCTTAGACAACCTTCATTAAATCCCCATTCTTCGCCATCTTCAAGAAGCATTTTGGCATTGATAAAGGTTTGTTTGAAATTCTTTAATTGCTTTTGTTCTTCTTTTGATAAATCATCACTATCGCTAAAAGGTTCGGTATCAATTATAAACAATCGAATAGGTAAACCTACTTGCGGCGCGGCTAATCCAACACCAAAAGCATTGTACATTGTGTCATACATATTGGCAATAATGGCTGAAAGATTAGGATAATCAGGAGAAATTTCTTCGCAAACTTGTCGCAAAACCGGCTCACCATAACCATAAATAGGAATAATCATTTTTGTAGGATTCAGAGTTAAGTATTCAAAAAATACTTTGTTTTATCGAATGCAAAAGTAATCAAAAAAATAAATTAGAGATGTAATTTCAAGGTTTTGCTTGTCATTTCTGCAACTGAAGCATACAATTCGGGATTCTCGTTTAATGAGTGTCCAAAAGAGGGTATCATGAGTATTAATTTTTCCTGCCACGCCAGGCTTTTCATCTCATCACTAAAACATTTATACAAAACATCAATCATGATAGCGACAGCTGTTGAAGCACCTGGAGAAGCACCAAGCAAACAAGCCAAAGTTCCATCAGATGTTGAAACTACTTCGGTGCCAAATTCCAAAATCCCGCCTTCCTTTTCATCTTTTTTGATGACCTGAACGCGTTGTCCTGCTTCTAACAGTTCCCAATCTTCCTGTTTTGCATTTGGAAAATATTCTTTCAAAGCTTCGATTCTTTCTTCATCGGATTGCATCACTTGCTGTACCAAATATTTTGTCAACGGAATATTATGCCAACCCGCAGAAAGCATCGGAATTATATTCTCAATTTCTATTGATTTTATCAAATCGAGATAGGAACCACTCTTTAGAAACTTAGTAGAAAATCCTGCAAATGGTCCAAAAAGCAATTCCTTTTTTCCATTAATGATTCGGGTGTCTAAATGGGGAACCGACATTGGTGGAGCACCAACACTTGCCTTACCATAAACTTTTACGTGATGGTTTTGAATGATTTCTTCGTTGGTACATTTTAACCATTGCCCGGAAACCGGAAATCCACCAAAGCCTTCACCTTCCTTAACATCTGCTTTTTCGAGCAATAATAATGAACCGCCGCCAGCGCCAATAAATACAAACTTTGATTTTGTTTTTATTGTTTCATCATTCGTTAAATTTTTGATTTTTAATTGCCAAACCTTATCGTCTTTTTGCTTTATTTTTCTAACCTCATGATTGTAGTGAATCGTAACGCTGTCTTGTTTTGTCAGATAATCAAACATACTTTTAGTCAGTGCTCCAAAATTCACATCAGTACCTAACGGCATATAAGTCGCAGCAACTTTTTCAGCTTTGCTTCTATTTTCCATAACCAGCGACATCCAAGTCTGCAATTGCACAAAATCAGTGCTGAATTTCATCGCAGAAAACAGCGGATTTTTTACAATAGTTTCATATCGTTTCTGGAGAAAATGAACATTTTCATTTCCCCAGACAAAACTCAAATGAGGGACGCTATGAATAAAGTTTTCGGGATTTGGTAATTTATTATTGGCAACCAAATAGCTCCAAAACTGTCGTGACAGCATGAATTGTTCCGCAATGTGAATAGCTTTTTTGCAATCGACATTTCCGTTTTCAGTTTCAGGTGTATAATTCAATTCACAAAAAGCAGAGTGTCCGGTTCCGGCATTATTCCATGCTTCAGAACTTTCTTGTGCCGGTTTGTCTAATCTTTCGTATATATCAA
>JAYTGH010000622.1:0-8416 GCA_043733645.1 Flavobacterium sp.
TAAATTTGATTTTTAGGCGTTTCAAATAGCAACCTTTAAATCAAACATCATGGGACTTTTTGGTAATAAAGAAAAGAAAATCATCGAAGAGCTTCACAAGAAAAGTGAAGATCATTGCAAAGAAATCAGCAAAGAAATCGATGAGCTGTTAGTCGATTTGAAAACCGATTATGATGAAAATAGTGAAGTTGTTAGAGAATTCTCTTCGTTTGTAGATGAATTAAAAACAAAATTAAGCCCAGAAGATGCGAATAAATTGTTAGACTTTTCCTCAAGATTGACTAAAATAAAACGCTGTGCTAAAAAAGGCGTAGAAGCCATGAGAGAATTGGCAAGAGACCAGCGTAAAGTTACTCGAGAAACCAGCATGGAATATGAAGAATACTTCTATACAAGATAAAACACACATAAAATAGAAAGCTCCCATGGGAGCTTTTCTTTTTGTCTTTCCCCCACCCTCTCTGTCATTCCCTCAAAGGCGGTACTCTGTCATTCCCGCGAAGGCAGCACCCTTTTGTCTTTCCCGCGCAGGCGGGAATCCACTCCGCAGCAACACTTCACCGTATATTTCTACCTTTCAACGATTTATTACTTTCTATTTTAATTATTTTATACGTTTTTTATTATGTTTTGATATATTTGGATATATACAATGCATTATTTGTTGCGTGTATAAACAAGTTATGCAACATGCTTAAAACCCGCATATAAGATGCAAATAGAATCAAAATTTCGAGATTTGTTTTTGCTAAGAATTGGAATTGGAGTTTTCCTATTTCTATTAATTTTAGCATATAGTGTAAATGGATTGATAAATCCTGATACAACTCCAAAGGTAGCTTTAATGATAGCATTTATAGTCTTGCTTTTTTTAGTATATGTTTCAACTGATTTACTCAAAGTTTCTTCTCTTAAAATTATGGAAAAAGGTATTGAGAAAACTTCATTGATATTTAGAACCAAAAAATATATTCCCTACAGTTCGATTTTAAGTGTAGACAGACAAAAAACAAGACAAAGAGATACGCGCGGAATTAACCTAACAGATGGATATCATTTTAGTGTTTTGAAATTAGAAAATAATAGAAGTTTAATAATTTCGCCAGATTGCTTTGAAAATTATATGGAAATTATTGAAGCTATTAAAACTAATCTTGAATAGCACGTTGCATAACAGCCGTTTCTCGCAATTGCGAATTTTGTGGTAAGTTCACGTTCACGTTTCGCAAGAATCTTTATCTTTAACAGAAAATAATTCGTTCCGAAGTTCACAACTGACGAGAAGCGGCGGAACGCTAGCGGTAATGTTAGCTGAGGGTCACACTTCTCTTAAGGTTTAATATTGTAAAGACCTAACAACTCGTCTTTTTCTAAAATTATTTTATTTTTGATTAATGCTGCCTTTCTATCTTCAAACAAAAGTTCTAACTCTGACTTAACATCATTAGCTTTCCCATAGTGTAGTTTAGAATGACAGGTTGGACATAATACTATTAAATTAGATATTTGGTCCAAACTAATAAGTTTGTCTTCTTCCACAAACAAATCATTTTCCTGAGCATGCATTGGTATTAAATGGTGTACCTCAGCATATTCACCATCATACATTCTTGAAGGAAAAGTTTTATGCTGCTTTCCATTCAGTATAGCCATCTCACAAACATACTCACTTTTTTTAAGCGCGTTATTTCTCAATTTTTTATCTGTTTTATATCGTTTGACAATAGCTTTTTCTGTTTCTTTTGATTGATCAATTAGTTTGGGAACATCATTATCTGGATCATCATACAGGCCACCCTCAAGTTCCGAATTATATTCAATTTCATCAACAATTGATTCATAGTCAAAACCATTTATATATCCCAAAAGATCTTTTGAAAGGTACAGGCGTCTATCTCGTAACGTTCTGCTAGTACCATCAGCTTGGTAATAGATTTTTGACTGCAATGAATTTTTAGCAGTGTAAAATCCATTATTCTCTAAAAACGTAAATAAGTATGTAGCGTCATGAGCGCGAACCGCAACATCAATCTTATGGTTGTTGTAAAAGGTCTCTAATGCTTCTACTTTTACAGTAAATTTATGAGTTCTATTAATCTTTATAAGCCTTACGAGTTCATCAAAGTCTTTGAATTGATCGAAGTGTTGTAAATATAAAATTATGTCAATCTGATCCAAATATATAATGGACTCATTTTTTAGAAGTTCTATTAACAATCGGAAGAAATTCGTATCCGAATTTTTATAGTATTTATAATTACTTGACAGAAGAACATTCAAAAAGCAACTAGGTGCATCTTCGTTATTATATTTAAGGCAATTTACATATTCTTTAAAATGATCATTAAACATTAATTTACGATCGCCATTAAAGTAAACAAATCCGTAAAATTTTAATGTAGCAAATCTTCTGCTTAGTGTATTATAGTCAGAGTCAGATGGATATTTTTCCTGAAAGAAAACTTCAAGTTCCCTTTGAGTACATTTTTTTCCAACAAACTGTTTCAGGTTTTCATAATAACTTATTAATAGATCTTTATGAAAAGTAATATCTCTTGGGATTATCATAGCCTTTGTTTTTTCAGAGTTGTAAATACATTTTTTAACAACAATGGAGGCACAGACTCTCCAATTGCATGGCGAATGAACCTTTCGTTTGCCCACTCTGGAATATTCCAATCCAAAGGTAAAGAAGAAACTATTAACATCTCTAAAATTGTCAGCACTCTAGCATCTGAGTATGTACCATCTGATTTTAATCGCCCTGGATGTACATTGTTGTGAGAACTTATTTCTCCAGACTTTGTTGTTCTAGCATGACATGGGCTATCCCAGCATAATCTTTTATAAGTATTATGGAAGCCTTTTACTTTTTCTCCATTAATTTTTGTTGGATAAAAGACCTTGTTAAGCATTGCACTTTTACCTGTGGGGGTATGCATCATTGCTAAAATATCTCTTTCGGCGTGTGTTTTGGCTAAATGCCATTTAATTGTAGACGTTTCACCAGCTTCTAGCGATGGCAAATGCCCAATAGCGTCAAGTAAAGTAATCTGTGGTTCAATTTTTGGAGAGGGCCACAAATAATTACTTTTATACATTTTAATAAAGCATCTTGGCCTACTTTGAGGCACTCCATAATCTTGAGCATTTATATCAATAATAGCAATCGTGTATTTTTTGCTATATTTTTTGGTTATCAAATCACTAATTTTTAGCAACTCTCCATCATATGGGAAGTACATTTTTAGAAAATTTGAAACGTTCTCTATCAACACAACATCAAAATCGAAATTATCTATGAAGTAAAACACATCAAATATTAGAAAATTTCTATCATCACTTAAAAATTGTTGTTGGTTTTTATTTTTCCCAACACTACTAACTCCTTGACAAGGTGGTGTTGCGATTAATAGTTTCACATCATCGGTTATAAATTTAGAAATTCTATCCTTCGTTTCAATTTTACTAATATCGCCAACAACAACCTCACTATTAGGGTACAGATGTTTGTATAAGTATGCTCGTTTTTCAATCAACTCTGCACCTACTACCACATCTATTCCAATATCATTTAGATAAGTTTCACCAACCCCTGCACTTGAAAAAAGAGATATTGCTTTCATTTAATCTTTTCTAATATTTTACGTATAAGTAATGGGGGAACAGACTCACCAATTATTTGCCTTAATAATATTTCAGTAGCCCATTCTGGTATATCCCATTTTTCAGGCAAAGTAGATAGAATCATCAATTCTAATATTGAAAGCACTCGAGCATCTGAGTATGTATTATCATTTCTTAATCTACCTGGATGGACCTTGGAGTTTGAGGAAATTGCATCGCTCCTAATAGTAACGGTGGGTGCAGGCTTATCCCAACTCATTCTTGCATAAGCATCATGATAACCCTTTATTTTATGTTCTACTTTACTTTTAGGATAATGTATTTCATTTTTAAAAGCACTTTGTCCTGTGGGGGTATGTTTCATCCACAAAATATGTTCAGAAGTGTGTTTCCTACCAAAGTGCCATTTATATTTTGAGATTTCACCAGATTCAATTGATGGTAAATGACCTATAGCCTCTTGAACGGTAATTATTTTTTCTGATTTCTCTGGCCAGTCCCATTTTAAATTTTTTCTATATAGTTTTATGAATGTTCTTTTTCTACTTTGCGGAACACCATAGTCCTTTGAGTTAAGAATATCATATTCAATATTATACTCCAGTTCATATCTTTTTTTAAGCAAATCAATAATGTTATAAAAATCTCCTTCATGTGGATATTTCAATTTCAAAAATCTTGGTACGTTTTCAATAAGCACATACTTAGGCATTATTCTATCAATTGCATCAAAAACCTTGAAAATTAGAAAATTTCTTGCATCTACTTTCATTTGTTCATGGTTCTTATTTTTACCACTTAAACTAAACCCTTGGCATGGTGGAGTAGCTAACAATAAATCCACCTTATTATAAATAGACTTTTCTACAAAATCATTAAAATTGCTTTCATCACAGATATCACCATAAATCATATGCGAATTAGGGTGTAAATGCGCATGAAAATCAGCTCTCTTTCGTTCCAGCTCATTAGCAACAGCACAGTCAAAACCAATTTCATTTAAATAGGTTTCTCCGACACCGGCACTTGAAAACATTACAGAATATTTCATAACTTTTATATCTTGCTATACCTACCCTATTAGAATAAATGTCAGCTACTTTGCAAAAAAATGTAGTCTAATTTCATCCCTGAGATACTCTTATTATATAGTCGGTATCCATTTTCATAATCACTATGGAACAACAAATCATACGATTCATCCTATTTTTCTTCGTGGGATTGACCAAAGAAAACATCGACAAATGTACTATAAATTGCCACTTTTTACAACAATTTATTATACTTGAATGGACTAATAGAATAAAACACTACCGCTAACAGCCGTTTGTAACAATGGCTAGTTCCGATTTTCCTTAGCCGGAAAATCTAGCGCTGGAAATTTACTTATCTTTACACAAACCCGTTCAACTTGCCGCCACTGCGTCTAGCCACGGAACGTTATTAGAGGTCTGTTGTTGTTAAATTATCTGCGAATGTCTCAAGTTTTTTATTTATTTTTGAGGCCAATAGGCAATTTTTAAAATAGAAAATTAAAAAACTTTTATATGAAAGCATTTAAGAAAATTAAATCTTGGTGGGACAAGTATATTTGTCCAAAATGTAATTTAGTAGCGAAATTTTGCACATGTCCCGGTGGATGTTAAGAAGGTTACAATTTAAAATCAAGAAAGTATGTCTTTATACGGAGTGAGAAAATTCGAAAAAATACATTCGGAAAGTGATACTGATATTGAAAAAAAATTTAAATCTTATATTGTATTTTGGGGTTCGCTCGGATACCTCGCTAGAGAAGAAATGATAAAAAACAATACCATGTCAATAGATCTGAATCAACTTGAAGAAGATATTGAAACCATGGGTAGTTTTTACAAGAATGACAAAGTCAGGGCTGATTTTTTTAAAGAAGATAATGACAATTTTATTAATAAGAGAAGACTTTGTCGAACTATGTATAAAAACATTAAAGAGGAGGATTTCTCCAATGTTTTAAATCAATTTTTGAAGCCGAATAGTCATGAAAATATTATCGCAATCAAACTTTTGACACCAAATCACAATTCTATACAAGGCATCAACTGCATTGATAAACTAAAAAAAAATTATTGGATGAGTTTTACTGCTCTACCAAATATAACACTAGAAGAAGTATCTAAAAATCCTCTAAGCTATACACCTATCAGTTCAATTGGGGCGACTGCTATATTTGAATTTCTTGTGATAGAGTTGCCATTAGGATTTAAATATGTTCCAACATATAGTTATTGTGATATTGATGAAATTATCATTAATTCAAATGAAATTTTGGCAAGTCAGAATAAAATAAACATACGTTTTATTAGCGTCTTTTAGATACCCCCCCCGCTTCGCAAAGTCTCCTGACTTTGAGGCACGCTACCGAGCGAATCCTTTCACGTGGTACTACTAAAATAAATTCCCCAAGCATACCCATTACACAACAATGCGCACCCATTGTCGCCTCATTCACACCGCATGTCGACCCTTTTACACCAATTGTCCCCCGCTACCGCGCGAATCCTTTCGCGTGGTATTATTTAAAAAGTATTATAAAAAAATAATAATGGCTAACCACGGTTAGCCTGTTTCTCCCCCCGCTGCCGCGATAATCCTTTCGCGTGGTATTATTTAAAAAAGTATTATAAAATAATAGCTAACCTAACGGTTAGCCTGTTTTACAACCAGTACATACCTATTCACACCCATTGTCGCCAAGTTTGCACTCATTATCGTCTCATTCACACCGCATGTCGACCCTTTCACACCCATTGTCGCCTCATTCACACCGTATGTCGACCCAAGCACAGTCGTTGTCGACCCGTTCACACCCATTGTCGCCATGTTTACACCGTATGTCGACCCAAGCACAGTCATTGTCGACCCATTCACACCCTTTGTAAAAAATTTTAAACCTCATTTCTAGCACTTTACCCTTTTCACGACGTTTTTTTCTATAAAATCATTCTTACAATAGTGCAAAACAGCACAATTCACAATTTTACCTGTCAACAAATCCTACAAATTACTAAAAATAATTCAAAATCAGTAGTTTAAAATTCAATTTCATTAAAATATTCTTACAAAAAATTCAAATTCATTGACAAAATAATAAAAGTGTATTTTCTGTTATTTTTTACTTGTTTAGTAAGAAATTCTTTCTATAACTTTGTCACGAAGGTAGAGCCCAAATCTATCAAGTAATAACTTAAATCTTTTATTATGAATCAATTACAAGAGCGCAAGCGCTCAATGTACTATGTTGTCCAAGACTTTCTGGCAACCGTACCAGCGGCTACTATAGCCACCATGCCCGAGTTTGATACAAAACTCACAACATTTACCGATACCGTGGCGCTGATAACGGCACAATCCGAAAGCCAGTCCACAAACCGCCTCGGCTACCGTATGGTAAAAGAAGACCTGAAACTGGTTATGGCACAAAACGCTACCGATATAGCAAGCCGTATCAAAGCCTATGCTACTAATAGCAATGACACCGTCCTTCGCAAAGAAGTCAGCCAGCGCATGAGCTACCTAATGAGAAAGCCCGATACAATCTGCGCCGACATCTGCCGTTTTATCGAAAATAAAGCAACAGAACTGCTGACCAACTTAGCTACCTACGGAGTAACAGCAGATCTAATTACCACACTTTCTAGAAGCATCGATGCCTATATCGCCTACATCCCCAAGCCACGCGCAGGAATAGTAGCCCAAAAGCAGGCAACCAACCAAATGCGCGCCCTCTTTACCAATAGTGATATTATGCTAAAGGAAATGGATACCCTCGTAACCATGCTCCAATTCACCGACCCCGATCTATACACTACGTATTTTTCGAGCCGTAAACTCATTAACCCAGGCTACCGCAAACTAGCATTGCGCGGCACCATCACCGACACCGAAGGCATGCCAATACCAAAAGCAACGGTAACCATAGAATCCATGGGTATAGCCAAAAAAACCACCAACAAGGGTGCCTTTGAAATCAAAGATTTAAAAAGCGGCCTATATGCCCTTGCAATAAACAAGCCCGGCTATCTCGATACCCGCACGGTAGTAGCAGTAACCGCCACAGAGCGCACCCAGTTCAGTGCGATCCTAGAGCTCGACGCAACTACCGAAAAAGTAGCATAATGACATAGCACTCATACCACAATTTAATGAAGCACCTCTGAAAAGGGGTGCTTTTTTTAAAACTAAAAAGGAGAAACCCAAAACCTACAACCCAAAACCTACAACCCAAAACTGATAACTGATAACTGACAACCAAAAACTCAAAACTCACAATTCACAAAAAAAACTTATCTTTAGCATAAACAAAACGTTCCCTCTTGTACTATGAAAAACTTGCTCCTCTTTTTGATACTAACTGCCACTACCCTCACCATTTACGCGCAGAAAAAAAAAGAAACGATTTTAGATTCTATCAGGCAGAATTCCTCCATCGATGCCGAAATCATTCCCGAATTGGTAACCAAGATTGGGAATTACACCGTAACCATTGATAAAAATATAGTCTACTTAGATAAGAGAGTAAAATTAAATGAAATAGACAGCAGCATACCAGGTATTGAAAAACTGGTAAAACGAATTAAAATATCGTTGGAAGATGGTAAAAGAAACTGGAATTTAAGAGGCCTGAACAGCACCTCTATTATGCTGAAAGGTACAGTTTCTGATTTGGATGAGTATAAAAACACTCTAAATAATTACAGAAGCACACTAACCCAGAACAGTGCCGCTTTAAAAAACATACTTAACGACCCCT
>JAYTGH010000623.1:0-3063 GCA_043733645.1 Flavobacterium sp.
TCTTCATAGCTTTTAGGTTTGGTTTTTCAAGTAGATATCGAAATGTAAAAAGAGTTGCGTAGAAAAACAAAAAAAGCGTCCCGAATTCAGGACGCTTTCTTTTTTCTTGCTTCTTTTTTCTTTTTTCAAAAGACTACAAATCAAATTTAATTCCCTGTGCCAATGGCAGACTAGTCGTATAATTGATTGTATTCGTTTGTCTTCTCATATATACTTTCCAAGCATCAGAACCTGATTCTCTTCCGCCACCAGTTTCTTTTTCTCCTCCAAAAGCGCCACCAATTTCTGCTCCGGATGTTCCGATGTTTACATTGGCAATTCCGCAATCTGAACCTGCAACGGATAAAAACGCTTCTGCTTCGCGAAGGTTATTGGTCATAATAGCTGATGATAAACCTTGAGCAACGCCATTTTGAACATCAATCGCATTCGTTACATCACCAGAATATTTTAGTAAATATAAAACTGGAGCAAATGTTTCATGCTGAACGATTTCAAAAGAGTTTTTAGCTTCAGCAATGGCTGGTTTTACATAGCAGCCACTTTCGTAACCTACACCAGAAAGAACGCCCCCTTCAACGAGAATTTTTCCACCTTCGGCAACAACTTTTGTTAAGGCATTGTTATACATTTCAACTGCGTGCGTATCGATAAGCGGTCCAACGTGATTGTTTTGGTCTAATGGATTTCCGATTCGTAACTGACCGTAAGCACCAACGATAGCATCTCTCACTTTATCATAAATACTTTCGTGAATGATTAATCTACGTGTAGAAGTACAACGTTGACCAGCCGTTCCAACAGCTCCAAAAACAGCTCCAATAACTGTCATTTTGATATCGGCATCTGGAGTTACAATGATGGCGTTGTTTCCGCCTAATTCTAATAATGATTTTCCTAAACGAGCAGCACAAGCTTGTGCAACAATTTTACCCATACGAGTAGAACCTGTTGCAGAAACTAGTGGAATTCTTTTATCATGCGTCATCAATTCACCAACTTTATAATCGCCGTTGATTAGACAAGAAATTCCTTCCGGAAGATTATTTTCTTTTAATACTTCAGCGATGATATTTTGACAAGCGATTCCGCATAAAGGTGTTTTTTCAGATGGTTTCCAAACGCAAACATCGCCACAAATCCATGCTAAAGCTGTATTCCAAGCCCAAACAGCAACCGGGAAGTTAAAAGCTGAAATGATTCCAATTATTCCCATTGGGTGATATTGCTCGTACATTCTGTGGCCAGGACGTTCCGAGTGCATGGTTAACCCATGAAGTTGACGGGAAAGACCAACGGCAAAATCGCAGATATCAATCATTTCTTGCACTTCTCCATAACCTTCCTGCAAAGATTTCCCCATTTCATAAGAAACCAATTTCCCCAAAGCTTCTTTGTTTTTACGCAATTTTTCCCCAAACTGACGCACGATTTCACCACGTTGAGGTGCTGGCATTAGTTTAAAAGTTTTGAAAGCTTCGGTTGCTGACTGCATTACTTTTTCGTAATCGGCAGCGGTTGATGCTTTTACTTTTCCAATTAATTGACCATCTACTGGTGAGAAGGATTGGAAAGTCTCTCCGTTTGAAAACCAGTTGTTTCCTGTTGAGGTTCCTTCGTTTATAGCTTTTACTCCAAGAGTTTCCAGCGCTTCGGTCATGCCGAATTGTTGAGCAATTGTTGATTGTGTTAGTGTTGACATTGTATTATACAATTAAATTTTTTGACAAAAGTAAATCTTTATTTTGAATAATTAGACAAGTGCTAAAGTTAAGTGCAAGCGTTCCCGAATTCATAATTCTAGAACCTAACATAACAAAATCAAGTCTAAATTTCTGAACCTGTTTTCAGCTTAAACCAGAACCTTTCGAAAAGAACTCGAAGAGGTTTGTATTGAAATAGAAGCTTGAAAGATGTGACGCAATAAAAAGTGACGCAAAAAAAAATTGCGTCAAAAAATTTTGCGTCAAAAAAATTAACATCATTTGCGGGTTAAGTTAGAACGATTCCGTTACGAAATGATGTGAAGTAGTTTGCGCTGAAAAAGAAATGGAAAAGTTTATGAATAGGAACGCCTGCACTTGATTGTGGCTAGCCGCGGAACAATGGCAGATAGATACCATAGTCGAGACGTATTCGAAGTTTGTTCGGTAAAAGTTCGATTTAGGTAGTACAACCCCGAACATGTCTCGAACATGTCCCGAACAACTGTCGATAGAATTACTAAAAATTATTTCGCCGTAAATCGTGGATCAACTTCCATTACGGTTCCACACTTATCACAGGTTCGCAAGTCTTTTGAATTATAGAAATGTTCAAAATGATAAAGGAAATCTTTTTCGATATCGGTTAGCGGAAAATAGACATCATAGAGTTTATTATTGCAGTTATCACAGAACCACAGTAGGCCATCTTTTGCATTGGTACCTGCACGTTTTAATTCGATTACCAAACCAATAGAGCCTTCGCTTCTGTTGGGAGAATGTGGTGTTTGGGCCGGATGCAAATACATGTCGCCAGCCTCTAGTTTCATGGTTTTCTTTTCGCCATTATCCTGAACATAAACGGTTATTTCACCTTCGAGCTGATAGAACAATTCTTCGGTTTCGTTGTAGTGATAGTCTTTTCGGGCATTTGGACCAGCAACAATCATCACGATATAATCTTCGGAATCAACATAGATGTTTTTATTGCCAACAGGTGGTTTTAGCAAATGACGATTTTCGTCGATCCATTTGTTAAGGTTGAAAGGTTTTGCAATTGCCATAATAAAAATGTTTTGACGAAGTTAGTAAAAAACCGCAGTTGGATTATTGTTTTTTTACCACATAGAGATATAGAAAAAAAGGTTTTATAGAAAATAAATTTTTAACATAGCTCTATGTACTCTGAAATAAAGCGAAGCTACTTTATAAAGTTTCAAATCTATGCTTCTATGTGGTAAAAACAAAAAAGGCTAGCTCTCACTAACCTTTTAAAATTTATTTCATTTCCTTTATTAGATAAATATAAACCGGAAAGTGGTCACTAAATCCGACTTCGTTGGCGCCATGTCGTAAGGGA
>JAYTGH010000624.1:0-3047 GCA_043733645.1 Flavobacterium sp.
ATTGTAGTTGGACAGGAAAGTTTAGCCACAAAAGAATCAACTAAAAATTTTCAAACTCAGAAAAGAAACTTATTCCAAACAGATTATGTATTACCATTAGGCAAAAACAGTCAGTTTGAAGCCGGTTACAAAGGCGATTTTAATGAATTGGTTACTGATTATAATGTGGGCGATATTGATGGCAACGGAAATTATATTCCTAATTTAAATTACACTAACAAACTAGATTACAAAGAAAAAATCAATGCGTTGTATACACAATTTGGTTCAAAAATTAATAAGTTCTCTTATTTGTTTGGGTTGAGATATGAGGATTCTAATATTGATATTAATCTGTTGACAACCAATGATTTTAACAACAAAAAATACCATAACTTTTTTCCAAGTGCGTTCCTAACCTATCAGTTAAAAGAGAATAGCACCATTTCGCTTAATTACAGTAAACGTATTTCACGACCGCGTTCCCGATTTATAAATCCGTTTTCAAACTATTCCAGTAACATCAATATTTTTCAAGGAAACCCCGATATCAATCCCGCTTTAACCGATGCATTTGACCTTGGCTATATGAATAAATGGAATAAAGTAACCTTCAGTTCTTCAATGTATTTCAACCAAACCAAGAACTATTTCCAGTTTGTCAGAAGACCTAATGGTGAAGTGGTTGGAACAACTCCTGTTTATATCACCACTCCTATCAACCTAGCTGAAGACCGATTCGGATTTGAATTTAATGTGAATTATACGCCATTTAAATGGTGGAAATTAAACGGAAATTTTAACTTTTTTCAAAGTAAAACCAACGGAAATTACTCCTATACTTTGGCCAATACTGGCGAAAATATAAACGATACGTTCAACGCAACTTCTAGAAGCTGGTTTACCAAAGTGTCCTCCAAAATATCCTTACCCTATAAAATTGATTGGCAAACCAATGCCAATTACAACGCACCACAAAACAATGCGCAAGGTAAAAGTCTAGGTGTCTTGAGTGCTAATTTAGCATTCAGTAAAGATGTTTTGAAAGACAAAGCAACGATTGCCTTAAACGTAAATGATGTTTTCAATTCGAGAAAAAGAATTAATGAAACCCATTTGGCTACTTTGAACTCTTATAGTGAAATGCAATGGAGACAACGTCAAATCAATCTTTCGTTCACGTACCGATTTAATAAAGTAAAAAGCAACGATAAAAATAAAGACAAAGACAAAAAAGGAAATCAACAAGATGATAATGGCGGAGATTTCCCTGGATAATAAAAAGAAAAAAGCCCCGAAATTCGAGGCTTTTTCATAAACAAAAACTTAAAATTAAGCTGTTTGTTCTGCGTCTCTTTTTGCTTTTCTTTCTTGCAATAATTCTTTAACGCCTCCAAAGATCCAAAACGGAACTACGAAAGTTACCAAGAACATCATCAACCAAAAACCAATGGTTAAAATGGTTAAGAAAGCTAAGAAACCTAAATACTGTGAAAATTCAAACATGTTTTCCGGAATTTTTTTGAATTATAGGCAAATGTAAGCGGAATATTTAAGCTATGCAAAAACAAAATCAATTTTTATTAAATAGTTTTTATACGTAATTTTGTGGTGCTTTTTTAGGAGCTATTTCCCGCTTTCCGTTGCAATCTGTCATTGCGAGGAACGAAGCAATCTCATCATGATTGTCTTTCGCAATGTCAGGATTTCCACTACTATCGGGGCTAAATTCAAAATCATAAACAACAAACCATAAACTAAAAACACAATGGAATATAGAATAGAAAAAGATACCATGGGCGAAGTTAAAGTTCCTGCCGACAAGTATTGGGGAGCGCAAACCGAACGTTCTCGAAATAATTTTAAAATTGGTCCATCAGCATCAATGCCAAAAGAAATCATAGAAGGATTCGCCTATCTGAAAAAAGCGGCCGCATATGCCAATTGTGATTTAGGTGTGCTTTCAACCGAAAAACGTAACGCGATAGCAACTGTTTGCGACGAAATCTTAGCCGGAAAATTAACGGATGAATTTCCATTAGTGATATGGCAAACCGGTTCAGGAACGCAAAGCAATATGAATGTGAATGAAGTTATTGCCAATCGCGCTCAGGTTTTAGCCGGATTCAAAATTGGAGAAGGCGAACAATTGGTAAAAGCAAATGACGATGTAAACAAATCACAATCATCAAACGATACGTTCCCAACAGGAATGCATATTGCATGCTATAAAGCTGCTGTAGAAACTACAATTCCCGGAGTTGAAAAACTTCGTGATACCTTAGATGCAAAAGCTAAGGAATATATGAATGTGGTTAAAATCGGAAGAACACACTTAATGGATGCTACACCATTGACTTTAGGTCAGGAAATTTCGGGTTATGTTGCTCAGTTAAACTACGGAATCAAAGCATTAAAAAATACGCTTTCCCATTTATCAGAAGTTGCTCTTGGCGGTACTGCCGTTGGAACCGGATTAAATACACCAGCGGGTTATGATGTAAAAGTAGCTGAATATATTGCTAAATTTACAGGTCATCCTTTTGTGACTGCACCAAATAAGTTCGAAGCTTTGGCTTCACATGATGCTATTGTTGAAGCACATGGTGCTTTGAAACAATTAGCTGTTTCTTTAAATAAAATCGCAAATGACATCCGAATGTTAGCCTCTGGTCCACGTTCCGGAATTGGAGAAATCCTAATTCCCGAAAACGAACCAGGATCTTCTATAATGCCCGGAAAAGTAAATCCAACGCAATGCGAAGCCTTGACTATGGTTTGTGCTCAAGTTATTGGTAACGATGTAGCCATTGCTGTTGGCGGAATGCAAGGTCATTATGAATTGAATGTATTCAAACCGGTGATGGCAGCTAACTTTTTGCAATCTGCGCGTTTACTTGGTGATGCTTGTATCTCTTTTGAAGAACATTGCGCTAGCGGTATCGAACCAAATCATAAGCGTATCAAAGAATTGGTTGATAATTCATTAATGCTGGTAACTGCTTTAAATACTAAAATTGGTTATTACAAATCGGCTGAAATTGCCCAAACAGCACATAAAAACGGAA
>JAYTGH010000625.1:0-3043 GCA_043733645.1 Flavobacterium sp.
TTCTACTGATGTTGATAAGGCTATTGATGAAGCGGATTTGATTTTTATATCAGTAAATACACCAACCAAAACCTACGGAACAGGGAAAGGAATGGCAGCCGATTTAAAGCATATAGAACTTTGCGCCCGTCAAATTGCCAAAGTAGCCAAAAACAACAAAATCATAGTCGAAAAATCAACTTTGCCTGTTAGAACAGCGGAAGCTTTGAAGAGCATTTTAGATAATACCGGAAACGGTGTGCAATTTCAAATACTTTCCAACCCAGAGTTTTTAGCAGAAGGAACAGCCGTTGAAGATTTACTATCTCCGGACAGAGTTTTAATTGGCGGCGAAAACACTCCGGAAGGACAATACGCCATAAAATCTTTAGTTGATGTTTATTCGAATTGGGTTCCAAGAGAACGAATCTTAACTACCAATGTTTGGTCTTCAGAGTTGTCTAAACTGGTTGCTAATGCCTTTTTGGCACAACGTGTTTCTTCTATAAATGCTATTTCAGAACTATGTGAAAAAACAGAAGCTAACGTCAACGAAGTGGCTAAAGCGATTGGAATGGACAGTAGAATTGGACCAAAATTTTTAAAGGCTTCAGTAGGATTTGGCGGTTCTTGTTTTCAAAAAGATATCCTGAATTTGGTGTACATTTCAAAAGCATTTGGACTAAATGAAGTGGCCGATTATTGGGAGCAAGTTATCATTATGAATGATCACCAAAAAAGACGTTTTTCAAAGAATATAGTACAAACACTTTATAATACGGTTTCTGGAAAGAAGATAACCTTTTTGGGCTGGGCGTTTAAAAAAGATACCAATGATACTAGAGAATCAGCAGCGATTTATGTTGCCGATGATTTAATTAATGAACAAGCCAAGATAGCTTTGTTTGACCCAAAAGTTTCACAAATACAAGTCCTTTCTGATTTGGATTATCTTGCCACAAGAAAGCCAGCAGAAAATGAAAAACACATTGCATCTTATGACAATCCGTATGATGCCTGTAAAAATGCACATGCTATTGCTATACTAACAGAATGGGATGAATTTAAAGAATATGATTGGCAAAAAATTTATGACAACATGCTAAAACCAGCTTTTATTTTTGATGGTAGAAACCTTTTAGACGGTGAAAAATTGAAAGCTATTGGGTTTAATTTTCAATCGATAGGAAGTTAGTTATCCGTTATAGGTTGTTGGTTGTTGGTTCTATGTTTTCTGTTATGAGTTATTAGTTAACAGTGATTAGTTTAAGAAAAACAGATAAGCGAGGACAGAACAGAAAGCAGAGAACCGAAAACACAGAACAAAACAAATAAATACAATGAATATTAAAATTGCTGTTATTGGATTAGGGTATGTTGGTTTACCACTGGCAAGATTATTTGCAACCAAATATCCGGTAGTTGGATTTGACATTAATACCAACAGGATTCAAGAATTGAATGCGGGTGTTGATTCGACTTTGGAGATTGATGCAGCTACATTGAATAATGTGCTTGTCTCTTCTTTGTCAAATTCGAATGGTTTGCTTTGTAGCAGTACTTTAGAAGATATATCCACTTGTAACTATTATATAGTAACGGTTCCGACTCCGGTTGACAAAAATAACAGACCTGATTTGACTCCTTTATATAAGTCGAGCGAAACCGTTGGAAAAGTATTGAAAAAAGGTGATATTGTTATCTATGAGTCGACCGTTTATCCGGGAGTGACAGAAGAAGAATGTATCCCTGTTTTGGAAAAAGTAAGTGGTTTACAATTCAATGTTGATTTTTTTGCAGGCTATTCTCCCGAAAGAATAAATCCAGGAGATAAAGAGCATACCGTCGAAAAAATTCTAAAAGTAACTTCGGGATCTACTCCCGAAATCGGACAAAAAGTAAACGACTTATACAAGTCGGTTATCACAGCAGGAACGCATTTAGCACCTTCTATAAAAGTGGCAGAAGCCGCGAAAGTGATTGAGAACTCACAACGCGATATCAATATTGCTTTTGTAAACGAATTGGCAAAGATTTTTAATTTGTTAGAAATTGATACGCATGCCGTATTGGAAGCCGCCGGAACCAAATGGAATTTTTTACCATTCAAACCAGGATTGGTTGGCGGACATTGCATCGGTGTTGACCCTTATTATTTGGCACAAAAAGCACAAGAAAAAGGATACCATCCCGAAATTATTTTGGCGGGGCGAAGATTGAATGATAGCATGGGAGAATATGTAGCCTCGCAAGTTGTGAAGCTGATGATTAAAAAAGGAGTTGCTATCAATGGAGCCAAATTATTAATGTTGGGTATTACTTTCAAAGAAAACTGTCCTGATGTTAGAAACACAAAAATTGTAGATGTGGTTCATGCTTTGCAGGATTACGGAATAGAAGTTACTATTTCTGATCCATGGGCAAGACCTTCAGAAGTGCAGCATGAGTATAAACTAACGACTACCTCAGAATTGCCAATAGACACTTTTGATGCGATAGTTTTGGGAGTTGCACATACCGAATTTAACACTATTAATTTATCCAAATTAAAGAAATCAAATGGGGTTGTATTTGATGTTAAAGGAGTTTTAAGAGAAAAGGCGGACGGGAGATTGTAACGGTTATCAGTTGTCGGTTATTAGTTGTCGGTTTTCAGTTTTGAATAGGGGTTAGTTGTGTTTTTTGATTTCAACATTATGAAGTTAAGCAAAATTAAGAAATTTCATTAAGGCTTAACTTTTCGTAATGACAATGCTTAATTTCTTGATGGTAATATTTTATAAATATATATTTAAGATTTAAAAATGAAGAAGATATTAATTACAGGAGGAGCAGGGTTCATCGGTTCGCATGTGGTGAGACGATTTGTTACCAAATATCCTAGTTATCAAATTTATAATTTGGATGCTTTGACGTATGCGGGCAATCTAGAAAACATCGCAGACATTGATAAATCACCAAATTACACCTTTGTAAAAGGCGATATTGTTGATGCCGATTTTATTACAGATTTATTTCAAAAACACCAATTCGATGGCGTACTTCATTTGGCAGCCGAGTCGCA
>JAYTGH010000626.1:0-8312 GCA_043733645.1 Flavobacterium sp.
CGTCCGTTTGACGCCCAAAGTAGGGGCATATCAAGTAACGCTATCGCCCGATGAGACTCAATTGGCATACCTTTATTCGTCTGCTACTCAACCCTGGGAACTTTTCATACAAGCCAATAATCCTACCGCCGCCGCCACTCAAATCACCTACTCCCTCAGTAATCAGTTCAAATCTTATGCTTGGCGAGAGCCAAAATTGATTACTATCAAAGCGCGGGATGGCGTGGAGGTCTATGCCCGCTTATATGAAGGCAAAGGGGTAAAGGGTAAAAAACCGGCTGTGATATTCGTACACGGAGCAGGTTATTTGCAAAATGCCCACCGTTGGTGGAGTCAATATTTCAGAGAATATATGTTCAATAATTTTTTAGTGGATAATGGATATACTGTATTGGATATGGATTATCGAGGGTCGGCAGGTTATGGCAGGGATTGTCGGACGGGTATTTATCGTTTCATGGGTGGCAAAGACTTGACTGACCACGTAGATGGTGCCAAATGGCTCGTGGACAATCAAGGCGTGGATGCTCAAAAGATAGGTCTATATGGCGGCTCTTATGGTGGATTTATGACCTTGATGGCGATGTTTACGACGCCCGATGTTTTCAAAGCAGGGGCAGCTTTACGCCCCGTGACGGATTGGGCAGCGTACAACCATCCTTACACAGCCAATATTCTCAATGAACCACAAACGGACTCCATCGCCTACCGCAAAAGTTCGCCCATCTACCACGCGGAGGGACTGAAAGGACATTTATTGATTTGTCATGGCATGGTAGATATCAACGTGCATTTTCAAGATGCCGTCCGATTATCTCAACGACTCATAGAATTGAAAAAAAACAACTGGGAATTAGCGGCATACCCCATGGAAGATCATGGATTTGTAGAACCCACCTCTTGGATGGATGAATACAAGCGCATTTTTAAGTTGTTTGAAAACACTTTGAAAAAATAATACCACGCCATCAATCAGAACACGGTTCGGAATCCCAACAAAATAGAAACTCGACATTTTCTGATTGATGGCGGTATTACCTCCTCAGTGCTATCAATGATTATAGGCATTGGTCCATTGCCCATTAAACGATGACCGTTGCTCATTAGAGAGTCATCGTTGTGCATTAAACGATGACAGTTGCACAGTAGAGAGTCATCGTTGTCCGTTAAACGATGGCTGTTGCACAGTAGAGAGTCATCGTTGTTCTGTAAGAGATAAGTGTTGCACAGTAGAGAGTCATAAATTTTCTGTTAACGATAATAGTGCGCCATATGACAGTGGCATTTTATTCATTCATTCATTCATTTCAATATCAAAAAAATAAAATGTGATTGGTGTGTTTAATATATGAAAGTTATTACCTTTACAAAAAGTAAACAATAACTTAATTGTTAAATGTTATTCACTCATAAGAGACTTGATTTAGCTGAACACGTAAATCAAATGATAGCATTAAAAACCTATAAATATAAAAATGGCATTTAATGAAAATTCAAGAGTAAAAATACCAGCTTTACTACATTTGTGCAGAATAGGCTATGAATACCTATCTCTATTCAATGCAAAAAGAGATGAATTGACTAATATCTTTACAGATATTTTTACGGATAGTTTTTTACGAATCAACCCTGATTCTACTTTACATGATGTTAAAAGAGTTTTAGATAACATCACCTTAGCTTTAGATAATGAAGATTTGGGGCATGAGTTTTATAAAATGCTGACAACTCATGCTGGCTCAAGGTTGATTGATTTCAAAAACTTTGATAATAATAGTTTTCATGTGGTGACAGAACTGACTTACAAAAATGGTGATGAAGAGTTTAGACCTGATATTACTCTACTTATCAATGGTTTACCGTTGGCTTTTGTTGAAGTGAAAAAACCGAATAATAAGGGCGGTGTTATTGAGGAAAGTAATCGCATGAATGAGCGAAGATTGCCCAATAAAAAATTCAGAAAGTTCATCAATATGACTCAATTGCTCGTGTTTTCAAACAATATGGAATACGATAATGAATCAATTGTACCTATTCAAGGCGCGTTTTATGCTTCTACGGCTTATCAAGATATTAAATTCAACTATTTTAGAGAAGAAGAAGACTTGGATTTAGACACTTTGCTAAAACCAGAAGATGATGCGATTGAGAACTTTATTTTGAAAGACAATAACCTCATTGTCATTAAAACCTCGCCTGAATTTTTAACCAATAAAAATCCCGATTCTCCTACTAACCGACTTTTAACGTCTCTGTTTTGCCGTGAAAGATTGGCGATGCTTTTGAAATATGGTATTGCTTATGTAGAAGAAACAAAGGGATTAGAAAAACACATCATGCGCTATCCGCAAATTTTTGCGACTAAAGCCATTGAACGCACCATTGAAAAAGGTATTAAAAAAGGCATTATTTGGCATACGCAAGGAAGCGGAAAAACAGCATTGGCATATTATAATGTCCCTTATTTGACGGATTATTTTCAAAAGAAAAACGTTGTGCCTAAGTTCTATTTTATCGTGGATAGAATTGATTTGATGAATCAAGCCAAAAAAGAGTTCACTAATCGGGGTTTGATTGTGCATACTGTTAATTCAAAAGAGGAATTGATTAAAGATTTTAAAAAACAACAAGCCGTTCATAATTATTCAGGGCAAAAAGAAATCACGGTCGTCAATATTCAGAAATTTAATGAAGAAACCACTTTGTTGAAATCAACGGATTATAACATCGGTGTGCAGCGTGTTTATTTTTTAGATGAAGTGCATCGGAGTTACAATCCAAGCGGTAGTTTTTTGGCAAATCTGTTTACGTCTGACCGCAACGCTATTTTGATTGGTCTGACAGGTACGCCTTTGATTAGTGATGACAGAAAATCGAAAGACACTTTTGGCGGTTATATCCACAAATACTATTACAACGCGTCTATTGCAGATGGTTACACCTTGAAATTGATTCGAGAAGGCATAGAGACCAAATATAAAATGCAACTCGAACAGGTGTTAAAAGACATCAAATTACTGAGGGGGGATATAAAAAAAGGAGACGTTTATGCAGATAAGCGATTCGTCGAACCAATGCTCGATTATATCGTGGAAGATTTTACGCAAAGCCGTATCAAATTTGGCGACAATTCTATTGGTGCAATGGTCGTTTGCGATAGTTCTGAACAAGCCAAAATGTTGTTCGAGGTTTTTAATGAAAAATATATTGTACGCTCTAATGACGGGGTGATTTCAAATCACCCCGTCATTGAAGAACCAAACTATTCAATAGCAGCTGACCGTGTGCCTCCTTACGGTCAACCAACTCTTAAAAAACATTTGTCTGCTGCTTTAATTTTACATGATATTGGTACAAAAGACAGTCGGAAAGACGAAGTAGATGATTTTAAAGGTGGAAAAATTGATTTCCTCTTTGTTTACAATATGCTACTGACGGGTTTCGATGCCAAAAGATTAAAGAAACTGTATATCGGGCGCATCATCAAAGACCATAATCTATTGCAGACACTTACACGGGTCAATCGCCCATACAAAAACTTTCAATATGGTTTTGTTGTGGACTTTGCGGACATCACTAAAGAATTTGATGCCACTAACAAAGCTTATTTCGATGAATTGCAAGAGCAATTAGGCGATGAAATGGAAACGTATTCTAATCTCTTCAAATCAAAAGAAGAAATGGAAGCCGAAATTAAAGACATCAAAGAAAAACTGTTTCATTTTAATTTGCTCAATTCAGAAGTGTTTTCGCAACAAATCACCCAAATTGAAGAGCCTAAAATGGTTCTCGATATTAAAAAGGCTTTGGCAGAAGCTAAGAACCTTTACAATATCATTCGGATGTACGGGCATTTTGATTTATTGGAAGCGATTGATTTTAGGAAACTCAATGAATTGTACAATGAAACAGCACGGCATTTAGATTTAATCAATGCTAAAAATGCTTTACAAAACAATGCCGATAACAGCAATATATTGAACGTGGCTTTAGAGAATATCATTTTTATGTTTCGCAAAGTGTCCGAAGCGGAAATGGTGATTGCTGACCAACTCAAAGAGACTTTGAGAAAAACAAGAGAAACATTATTAAGTAATTTTGACCAACAAGACCCAGAATTCATTTCTTTGCGTGAAGAATTGGAAAGGTTGTTCAAAAAGAAAAATCTCAACGAAATAAGTCAAGATGACATGAAGCAAAACATTGGGGCGTTGCGACTCATTTATGATAAAGTCACTGAGTTGAACCGTAAAAACAATCTGCTGAAAGCCAAATATGAGAACGACGTCAAATACGCCCGACTACATAAGCGGGTGGTCGAACATGGAAAAATTACGAAAAGAGAAAGTGCGATTCATGAAGCCTTGACCAATATTAAACTCGAAGCAGACGAAAAAGTATTGATTAATAACCGTCAGTTGGACAATGAAAACTATTTCAATGGCTTGATGATGCAAATTGTCTTGAAGAATTTTAAAAAAATAAATCCACAATTAGAGCCTGATTCCGCTAAATACGTCAATAAACACGTCGTTAAGGAATATATGAATGAGTTTCATGGGGTGTATGTTTAGGTTCGGGGAACTTTCAAAGCTGTACATTATCCACATCTTTTAACTAATTGATTATCAATGGGTTATTAGATTTCACTAACTCCACCATTTATGGTGGAGCTTTAAGAATAACAATAGTTAAGGCTTTAGTCGCCCATGTTTCTTTATAAATGACCGGCTAAAGCCTTAACTTAGTTAGCTTTTTTACCCCCACCATAAATGGTGGAGTTAGTCAAAAAAGGTATGGGTAATGTCCAGTTTTAAAAGTTCTCCCAACGTGAGCCGTAATAACCAATAACTATTAACCAATAACCATTATATGGCAGTACAAGATTTTACAAAACAAACAAAAGAATTAATTGATAATCTCAAAGGCGTTTGTACTTCCTACGGCTTGGGCAACGATGGCAATGAATTTAAAATCATTACCCAAGTGTTTCTTTACAAATTTATGAATGATAAATTTGCTTATGAAGTCAAACGATTGGATAAGCGATTACAAAATGCTGAGAATTGGGAGCAAGAAATAGCCACTTATACTGAGGGGGATTACGAAATGCTCTTGATGGAAATGAATGTGGATAGTGCTAAACTGAAACGCGAGCACTTCCTCTCGCAACTCAACAACCGACAAAACCAAGAAGAATTTGCTAAACTGTTTGATGATACCCTTCGCGATATTGCTATTTTCAATAACGAGATTTTTTCTGTGAAAACAGGGACAGGTACGAAGATTCAGCTTTTTGATGAATTGAGTCAATTCATTACAGACAGTTCGCAACGCGATAATTTCTGTAAAGCATTGGTCAATCAATTGGTTAATTTTAGTTTTGAAAAGATATTTGACCAAAAGTTCGATTTCTTTTCCACCATATTTGAATACCTTATCAAGGATTACAACAAAGACGGCGGCGGCAAATATGCTGAATATTACACGCCTCATGCAGTAGCTAAAATCATGGCAGAAATCCTCGTTGATACAGATGTGAGCAATGTCACTTGTTACGATCCGTCGGCGGGTTCGGGTACTTTGTTGATGAATCTTGCGCATACGATTGGCGAAGACAAATGCACGATTTATTCGCAAGATATTTCCCAAAAATCATCGAGTATGTTGCGGCTGAATTTGATTCTGAACAATCTCGTTCATTCCATTCCCAATATTATTCAAGGCAATACCATTAATAAGCCGTACCATAAAGACAAAAAGGACAATAACAAATTGATGACTTTCGATTATATTGTCTCCAATCCGCCTTTTAAACTCGATTTTAGCGATTACCATTCTGAACTCGACAGCAAAGACAATCACAACCGCTTTTTTGCCGGGCTGCCGAACATTCCGAATAAAGACAAAGATAAAATGTCCATTTATCTCCTTTTTATTCAACACATTATTTATACGCTTGCGCCAAAAGGCAAAGCGGCGATTGTGGTGCCGACGGGTTTTATCACGGCACAAAGTGGGATTGAAAAGAAAATACGGACTAAACTGGTGGATGAAAAAATGTTGCGCGGCGTGGTGTCCATGCCAAGTAATATTTTCGCTACGACAGGCACGAACGTGTCTATACTTTTTATTGACAAAGCCAATACCAAAGGCGATATTGTCTTGATGGATGCTTCTAAACTCGGTAAAATGGTGAAAGAAGGTAAAAATCAAAAAACGCTTTTGTCCGAAGAAGAAGAAGATTTGATAATTTCTACTTTCAATCAGCACAAACCCGTTGAAGATTTTACGGTTGTTTTGTCTTACGACCAAATCAAAGAGAAAAATTACTCGTTTAGCGCAGGTCAATACTTTGATGTGAAGATTGGATACACCGATATTACCCCCTCAGTATTTCAAGAGAAAATGGACAGTTTTAAGCTGAATTTAAATGCGCTGTTTGCGGAGTCTAAGACTTTGGAGGTTGAAATTAAGAAGCAATTGGAGGGGCTGAAGTATGAGTAATAGTATAATTAGTACAATAAATCCAAAAGACATTCCATTTAAGTTACCAAATAATTGGAAATGGTTTAAATGGGGTGATTTAGTTATCGACTATCAACAAGGTTTAATTAGATCTAATAGGGAACTTAACAAAACAGGTACTCTTTATTTAAAAATGAATAACTTGGATAATGCTGGCAGTTATGATTTAAATAAGTATGAGTGTGCAGAAGTAACAAAAGAAGAGTTAGAGATTTATAAGTTGAATAAAGGTGATTTTTTACTTAATGTTAGAAATAGTAAAGAATTAGTTGGAAAAACATGTGTCATTCATCATCATGATTTTGATATGGTGTTCAATCATATGTTAGTTCGCATAAAACATAGGAAAGGCATTTCAAGTATATTTATCAATGCTTTACTGAAAACTCCCGTTATGCGAAAGTTTATTGATAAATGTAAAACAGGTACAACTACTGTAATTGCTCTATATCAACGTGATTTATACGAGATACCAATTCCTATTCCTGATGAATTAACTCAAAATTCCATTGCAAACTTTGTTGAATTAATTTCTAACAAAGTCCAGCTCAACAACCGCATCAACGCCGAATTAGAAGCGATGGCAAAAACGGTGTTTCATAAATGGTTTATTGAAAATAAAGAAAAAGCAGATTGGGAAACTGGTAAATTAGGCGATATAGCTGAAAACATTAGACGAAGTGTAGCACCTAAAGAAATAAAATCCGAAACGCATTATATTGGTTTGGAACACATGCCAAGAAAAAGCATTGCTCTTGCAGAATATGGAAATGCCAGCGAAATAGAAAGTAATAAGTATGCTTTCAAAGAAAATGAGTTTTTATTTGGTAAGTTGAGACCCTATTTTCATAAAGTGGGCATTGCGCCTTTTGACGGTATCTGTTCAACCGATATTTTAGTTATTGTTGCAAAATCGCATGAATGGTATGGCTATGTCTTAGGTCACATTTCGAGTGATGAAATAATCAAGTATGCTGATGCAACATCTGGTGGAACAAAAATGCCCAGAACAAATTGGGAGAATCTTACAAGATTTGAAATTCAAATTCCACCAATTGAATTAGCATTAAAATTTTCAGAATTTTTTGTTCCTATTGCCCAACAAATTAGAATCAATATCCTTGAAAACGCACAGCTCACGCAATTACGGGATTGGTTGTTACCGATGCTGATGAATGGGCAGGTGCGGGTGATTCCTGCTGAATGACAAAAAATAAGGTGAAATACTGAGGGGTGCTGCTTTTGTCTTATTTGTCTCTTCTGTTATTCAGTTAGAATCTCTTTTGTGCATTCGTAAAGGTAAAAAGAGATTCCTCCTGAATGACAAAAGCGGATTGCAAAAGCGGCGTAATAAAAGCGATTCCTCCTGAATGACAAAAGCGGCAAAGCGATTGAAATAAATAAAAACTCAAACCATGACAAGTAAAAAAGACACCGCTGGCACAAAGAATGTCGCTCGTAAGCCTCTTCTCCAAAGGAGTCCTCTGGACAGAGGCGCAACAGACTATTGAGCACGTCTCTGACGTGAGAAACGAAAACCATCTTGCGACTCACTTAAATGGAGAACCAGCTCAACGGTTATTGGAAGGACTTAATGATAAAGAAGCGATTCGAGATAAAGAAGATCAAGGGAAATAGGGAAAGAGTCCCTGTTTTTTGTTTAAATTTGTAGCTAAAATAAAATGTGTTATGGAACTACGTCCTTCACTTTTTTGGGTTGCAAATGTTAAAACGATTGATTTGCAAAAGCATAAGCGGCAAGTCATTGAACGCGTTTTGGAACG
>JAYTGH010000627.1:0-3021 GCA_043733645.1 Flavobacterium sp.
GCGCCATACCATTCCATGTATTTTGGCATTTTTTGTTGTACACCTTTTTCAATTTGGTCAAAGTCCAAGAATAAATTTAATGCCGCAATAACAATCACAAAAGCACTAATTCCGATACTAAACATTGAGTTTCCGTAATGAACAGGTTGGAAGCTGGTAAACATCGACAACAACCAGGAGAACAAATAATAAGTTGCAATTGCTAATGTAGCTGCAAGAACTACCGATTTAAATTTCTCGGTAACTTTTACAATTTCATATTTATATAAACCGAAGCAAACCATAAACGTTACGAAAGTACAACTCACAGCTTGTATTACAATTCCAGGATACATTGTTTCAAATATGGCTGAAAGACCACCAATAAAAAGTCCTTCAAAAATAGCATAACCAGGCGCTAAATATCCGGAAGACTGCGGTCTGAATGTAGCAATTATAACCAAAATAAAACCAACAATGGCACCGCCAATAATAAATATGATAGGTGGTTGACCATTAAAAGTCATTGTCCAAGTTACTGCCGCACTTGCAATCAATAAAATCAACATCAGAAAACTTTTATTAATAGTTCCCGAAACTGTCATCGTTTCATTGCGGTCAATAATTTTAGCTTCATGAACAACTTCTGCAGCTGCAGAAGTGTTTGTAAATGTTTTGTTTTTGAAAAACGGGTTATTTGAATTCATAATTTTTTGTTTTTAAAATGTAAAAGTATAAAATTATTCTATTTCTGAAACTCTTAAAGTGTTTACCATTCCTTTATCAGCAACCGGCATGGCCGCTAGGTTGATAAGCATATCGCCTTTTTTCACATATCCTTTTTCTTTGGCAATATCATTCACATCACCAACAGTATCATCGGTGCTCACAAACTTATCGTAAAAGAAAGCGTTAACACCCCAAAGCAAACTCAACTGCGTCAAAATTCTTTTGTTAGAAGTATAGACTAAAATATGCGATTTTGGTCGCCAAGCCGAAATTTGGAAAGCCGTATAACCACTATTCGTCAGCGTTGAAATTGCTTTTGCTTTAATTTCGTTAGCCATAATTGCAGCGTGATAACAAATCGATTTGGTAATAAAACGTTTGGTTCTAACGTGAGGCGGATTTTGAGGAACAATAATTAGTGGCGAATCTTCAACAGCTTCAATAATCTGCGTCATTTTTTCGATTACTTCCACTGGATAATTCCCAACAGATGTTTCTCCAGATAGCATTACCGCATCAGCGCCATCCATTACAGAGTTGGCAACATCATTTACTTCAGCACGCGTTGGTGTTAAACTGGTAATCATCGTTTCCATCATTTGTGTTGCCACAATTACCGGAATTCTTGCTGTTTTTGCTCTGTGAATTAATTTTTTTTGAATTAGAGGAACTTCATGCGCCGGAATTTCCACACCCAAATCGCCTCGAGCAACCATTAATCCATCGCAGAAAGCAACAATTTTATCAATGTTTTCAACTGCTTCCGGCTTTTCGATTTTAGCAATAATCGGAATCTTATATGAAGAATGCTTTGCAATTAAATCGGCCAGTTCTTCCAAATCTTTTGGAGTTCTAACGAATGAAAGCGCAATCCAATCTACTTCTTGTTCAATAGCAAATAATGCATCTTTAATATCTTTTTTAGTTAAAGCTGGCAGCGACACCTTAGTGTTTGGAAGGTTAACTCCTTTTTTAGATTTTAATGGTCCGCCTTGAATTACTTTACAAACCACTTCTGTTGTTCCGTTTGTTTCCAATGCTTCAAACATCAGTTTTCCATCATCTAAAAGAATAAATTCACCCGGATTTACATCACGAGGAAACTCTTTGTAGTTCATGTAAACTCTTTCGGCAGTTCCCGGAATATCTTCGGCAGTTTGAAAAGTGATAATATCTCCTGGATTCACAACTACATCTTCTTTCATCACACCAACGCGAAGTTTTGGACCTTGTAAATCGGCTAAAATTGCTGTGTTGTACCCAAATTCATCGTTCAAACCTCGGATAATATCTATTCTTTCTTTTACATCTTCGTAATCAGCATGCGAAAAATTAACACGAAACACATTTACTCCAGCGTCGATCATTTTCTTAATCACTTCTTTCGAACTACATGCGGGACCTAGTGTGGCTACGATTTTTGTTTTTTTTCTAGTTGACATTATACTTAAAAAATTAAATTATTCTTTGACTTTATTTTTTCTACTTCTACTGCGTAAACGGTACTTACCCTGTCTATTTTTTTAATACAATTTGTAATTTTTGAAATATCAATTTTGACTTCACCATTTTCAATTTTTAAAAAATAATCTACTTTTTTAAACTCGGGAATCAAATAAATTTTTGTCGAAAATTTGTTGTTGCTTTCGGCAAATAATCCTTGATTGCTATTTTGTGAAGGAACAAAAACATCATTTTTATTTTGAACTAAATTCCACGCAATGTCTTTCGAATCTTCAAAAACAAATCTTGTAAACTGAGTTTCACCTTCCTTATTGCTAATCTGAATATTGCAATTGCCCTTTTGCAGATTAATTGGCAGATTTTGATTAATATAATAAGCCAATCTATAATCTTCTAAAGTAGAATGAATCGCAATTAACTGATAATCTATTTCGTCAAACTCTTCAAGATTCAATTTGTGAACAGTCATAAATTCGCAAAATTAGTTGTAAATATAGTTTATCTGTTACAGATTTTCACAAACAAAGGGTTGTGTTAACGATATTTTGTGAACGAAAACGTTATAGCTTTTTAAGAATCTGCATTATTTTTTGTCAATTTTTTCCTGAAATACGAAATAAGCACGTTGTGATGCTTTTTCTTCTGCTTTCTTTTTTGATGTCGCTCTTGCTTTGGCAATTACTTTATCATCAATGCTGAGTTTAACACCGAAATATTTTTGTCCATCGTTGCCATTATCATCAAAAACATCAAAAAAGAATGATTTTTTTTCCTTTTGACACCATTCAATAAGCAAGCTTTTATAACTAATAACTTTTCCTTCGAGTTTGGCAATGTCAACATAAGGAA
>JAYTGH010000628.1:0-3021 GCA_043733645.1 Flavobacterium sp.
AGAATTCCGGTTGCTACGGCTTTTACATCTTCAATATCTGGTGAAAATTTTCCGTTAAAAGCAGCGTTAGCTTTTGCGGCTAAAATTAGGTTTTGCGAAGCTCTTGGTCCTGCTCCCCAATCTAAATAATTCTTGATGTAATCGTTAGACAACGGATTGTTTGGTCTTGTTTTGCTTACCAAAGTAACCGCATATTCAATCACATTATCTGCTACTGGAATTCTACGAATTAACTGTTGAAAATCGATAATTTCTTGGGCAACAAACAATGGATTTATTACTGGTTTGTTATCAGATGTGGTACTTTTTACAACATCGATTTCTTCAGAAAACGAAGGATAATCCAACTTGATAGCAAACATAAAACGGTCTAATTGCGCTTCTGGCAATGGATATGTTCCCTCTTGCTCAATTGGGTTTTGGGTTGCTAGAACAAAGTAGGGTAAATCTAATTTATAATTCTGACCTGCAATGGTAACGGAACGTTCCTGCATCGCTTCCAATAAGGCAGCCTGCGTTTTTGGAGGCGTTCTGTTAATCTCATCGGCCAAAATAATGTTAGCAAATATTGGTCCTTTGATGAATTTAAAATGACGGCTTTCATCAAGAATTTCACTTCCTAAAATATCCGAAGGCATCAAATCGGGTGTGAACTGTATTCTTTTAAAATCTAATCCTAATGCTTCCGAAATCGTATTCACCATCAGTGTTTTCGCCAAGCCGGGGACACCAACTAAAAGCGCGTGTCCTCCCGAAAATATGCTGAGCAAAATTTGATCAATCACATCGTCTTGACCTACAATTATCTTAGCGATTTCTTTTTTAAGTTCAGTTCTTTTTTGAACTAAATTTTGAATGGCGGCAACGTCTGACATTTGATTTTATATTTTAAATATTAGATATAATTTAATTTTAAACTGAGAACTATTTTTTCAACCAATTGTTAGTGAAGGTACAATCTTTATACTCACCATTTATTTTTATGTAGGTTTCTTTAATTTTTTCATCTGTCCATTTTGCAATGGCTTTGATTTGTTTTTCTTTCAATGCCAAATCCTTAATTTTTATATAATCTCGGGCATAATCAGCAGTATGTTGGTCGATTCTATCAGTTACTGTTATGATTTTATATTTTTTACCATTTCTTGGGTCGTCATCTAAAATAGGTGCAGTTATCGCTTTATCTTTCAAATTAGAAACTTCGCTATACAAACTCGGATCCATTTTGGTTAATTCAAAGTGTGTATCTTGTGTTTTAGGGTTAATCAAAACACCACCATTAGCACGTGTTTCTTTTTCATCAGACATTGTTCTTGCTGCATCGGCAAACGTAATTTCGCCATCTTCGATTTTCTTTTTTATTAAAAGTATTTTGTCTTTAGCATCTTTCAAAGCTTGGTCAGAAACCTTTGGCATCATCAAAATATGTCTTAATTCAACTTCTTGGCCTTTGATTTTTTCGACCATAATAATGTGATAACCATATTCTGTTTCAAATGGTTCAGAGATTTCGCCTTCACCTAATGAAAAAGCTACATCTTTAAATTCTTTTACGAATTGGGTTTTTCTATTAATTTTATAGAATCCACCACTTGAGGCAGAACCTCTATCGTCAGAATAAATGACCGCTCTTGTCTTGAAACTTGCGCCAGCCAAGACCTCTGCTTTAATTTCTTTTAATCTGGTGATTATTCTTTGTTTTTCTTCTTCAGATATTTTTGGGGTCACTACAATTTGTGCTACTTCCATTTCGGCACCAAAGACAGGCAAATCACTTACCGGAATAGTTTTAAAGAAGTTACGTGTTTCTTCTGGAGTAATTTCGACACCATCAATGATTTTTTTCTGCATTTCGGCACCCAATTTATTCATTTTAATGATGTCGAATAATTCTGTTCTGAATTCGTCTTCGCTACTTTTCTTAAAATATTGAACCACTTTATCCATTGAACCCAATTGCTCAACCATATAATTCACCTGCTCATTTAGTTTTTCTTTGATTTCCTCATCTTTTACAATGATACTATCCTGAACAGCCTGATGAGCATACAATTTATCTTCCAACAATTTACCTAACATTTGACAACGTGTAATATCTTTTACAGAATTTCCTTGGCTTGACAACTCTAAATAAGTCTTATCAATATCAGAATCAAGTATAATATAATCACCAACTGTTGCAATAATACCATCTACCTTTTGCTTTTTAAAAGAACTTGTCACAGGCTTAGTCTTCACTGTATCTTTAATAACTTCCTGCGCATTGGCAAAACAAACTGTGCAAAGAATTGCGAGAATTGCTATGTTAAGTTTGCTATTTGTATATTTCATAATCATTGTTTTTAATGGCATCATTAGTGATATCTTTTTCAAATTTTTTAATCAATTCCAATTTTCTTTTGTTCAATAAAACTTCTTTCAACGTTGGTTTACAATACTCAAACGGTGAAATTTGATTTTTGTCTATTACGCTCGTTACTTTAATCAAATACGTGTCATCATTATCCTGAATTTGCATTTTTTTTCCAGAGCGAATTATTTCATCTCTATTCTCAGGTGTTATAACCCGCAACTTAGCGTAAACCTGACTCATGTCGACCCAAACACTATCATTCATAGCAAAACTTTTGCATTGTAAAGCATAGGTTTCCCAAAACTTCTTATCCTTTTTAGAATAATCAAAGAACTTACTTTTTATAGTTTCAAAATGCGGATTTTCTTTTGAAAGATTAATATATCTCAATCGAACTAATGTTCCGTTAGTTTTGAAATTCTCTTTGTTTTCTTCGTAATATTTTTTTAATTCTTCCTGACTTACAACCGTGTCAACCGTTCTTTTTACGACTTCTTCTATGTAAGCTCTGGTGTATAAATCAATTTTATACTGTTTAATTAATGTGTTGTATTCCTTTCTTTTTGAATCACTAAGATTTCTCTCAGCAGCTTCAATTAGTAATTTTTGACTTGCCCAGCGATCAATAAAATCACGAACTAAAAGCACACTATCTTCTTTTGAAGTTC
>JAYTGH010000629.1:0-8289 GCA_043733645.1 Flavobacterium sp.
AAGATTTCCATAATTTCTTCGCCTGAAATTGGCGGCTGAAAATTACGAACATGATCGCGTTCTTCTACTTCAATTATTTTCCTGCGGACAACATCAAAATTGTTATGATACTTTTTAAACTTCGTTGGATTTTTGGTTGTAATATCAGCTTCGCATAAAGTCATCAGATTATCGACATCTTCACCGGCATCAAAAACCAGACGACGTACCGCCGAATCGGTAACAATATCTTCTGAAAGTACGATTGGTCGTGAACTCAATATTACCATTTTGGCAACAAACTTCATCTTCTGATTTAATGGCATGTGCAGTCTTTCGAAAATCTTCTTTACCATTTTTCCGCCAAGGAATTCGTGCCCGTGGAATGTCCATCCTTGTTTTTTGTTGAATTTTTTGGTTGGTGCTTTTCCAATATCATGGAGTAAAGCTGACCAACGAAGCCAAACATCATCCGTATTTGGACAAATATTATCAACGACTTCAAGTGTATGATAAAAATTGTTTTTATGGGTATGACCTTCGATTTCTTCTACATTGTTCAATGCTGTCAATTCGGGAAGAATGATATCTAAAAGCCCGGTTTTATATAAATGTAAAAACCCAATTGACGGTGTTTCAGTTGAAAGAATTTTGTTCAATTCGTCTACAATTCGTTCACCCGAAATAATCTTAATTCGGTTTTTATTTCTTTCGATAGCTTCTAATGATTTTGCTTCAATAATAAAATCCAATTGCGTTGCAAATCGAATCGCACGCATCATTCTAAGTGGATCGTCAGAGTAAGTTATATCTGGGTTTAAAGGCGTTTTGATAATTTTATTTTTCAAATCCGCCAAGCCATCAAACGGGTCAACTAAATCGCCATAATTATATTCATTTAATGAAAAAGCCAGCGCATTAATAGTAAAATCACGACGGTTTTGGTCGTCTTCCAAAGTTCCGTTTTCTACAATAGGATTTCTACTGTCTTCAGAATAGCTTTCTTTTCGGGCACCAACAAATTCGATGTCGATTTCTTTATAACGTAACATTGCCGTTCCATAATTTTTGAAAACCTGAACTCTTGGTTTGTGAGATAATAATTCAGAAACTTTCAACGCTAAATCAATTCCAGAACCAATGGCAACAATATCAATATCTTTTTTGAAATTGCGCTGCAGCAGATAATCACGTACAAAACCACCAATCACATAACTTTCGAGATTAAGTTCTTGCGAAGCTTTTGAAATGATTTCAAAAATTTTATTATCTAATGCTATTTTGAAGTTTTTTGACACTAAGTATGCTAATTACTTGCGAATGATTTTAACCTGATTATCTAACGAAAGCTTGATAATCGTTGACGGTTTATCGCAAATTTTTTCGTGGTGCAAATTTACTACATAGTCGACACCTTTTATAATTTCAGGAGCAATTTCTTTGAAACATTTTGGAGTAAACATTCCCGAGATATTTGCTGAAGTCGAAACCAATGGTTTTTTCATACGCTCCATCAGTTTGAAACAAAACGGTTCTTTCACCATTCGTACACCAAGAGTTTTGTCTTCGGCAATAATATTTGTTGCTACATTTCGTGGATTATCAAGAATTAAGGTCGTTGATTTCTCAGATAAATCAAGTATTTGCCATGCAGTTTCCGGGATTTCTTTGAAAACGTTATACATCATTTTTTCACCATTCATCAAAACTATCATACTTTTAGATTCTTCGCGTTGTTTTAAAGCGTAAATCTTTTTCACAGCTTCGGCATTGGTTGCATCACATCCAATTCCCCAAACGGTATCAGTAGGATATAGGATTATACCACCATTTTGAATGACTTCGAATGCTTTGTGTACTTCAGAATTTATATCAATCATGATTTATTTAAATTTATAAAAACCAATTTTTCTTTTTAATAATTTATACTTTAATTCAAATTTGTGTGCTATTAAATTTCGAAAGTTTGGAATAAGCCATTTTGAAAAAGGGATTATTTTTTCTAAGAGTAGGTTGACAGCTTCTTCAGAAATAGTAAAATCTTTTCGAATACTTACCCATTTTACCAATCCGTAACCATCAAATCTATTAACCTTATTACGTTGATGAATGACGGACAACCACAATCTTTTTTCAGAAAGTTGTGTTACTTTTTTGTCGCGTTTCCAAAATCTGTGTTCTTGATAAAAAACTGTTTTTGGATTTTCATTTTTCTCAATCAAACTGATAAACGGATTGAAAAGTTGTTCTTTTTTACCCAAAATATATAGTGGTTCAATTTGAAGTACATAGCCTTTTATAAAATCAATCGCGCGGTATTCCTGTTGGTCAAATTGTTTCTGAACTTCGTTGATAAAATCTACATGAATACTGTCGTCATTGTCGATTCTTGTTGTGATTAGATATGGAATATCTTTGGTTTCCTTTGCAATATACTTAAGTAATTCGGGCATAAACGAAGGCATCGCATCCACAAAAAACACTTTGAAATTAGTCTGATTGGCGACCAATTCCAAAATTCTATTCTTATAAATTTCTTTAGTATTGCTATCAAAATACAATAACCATTCAAAATTTTGATTCGTTTGTCCAACCACTGAAGGAAAGCAAAAATTTTCAAACAACCACATTCGGTTGTCCATCCATTCATCAGTTAGTAACTGCTCATTGTTTTTGGTAACATCCCAATAATCGGCTCTTAGATTGAATCGGGTAATCATGTAATGTTTAAACATTGATGGAATTTTTGGTAAAATTAGCTTTTTTTTTGAAGTCCAAAAACGATACGGTTACTTTTGCTTAAAATCCAATTTATTCTTTATGTTTGTATAGTATGAAGTTGTCTATAATTATCTCGACTTACAATTCAGAAGAATGGTTGCACAAGGTGTTGCTTGGCTATACTATTCAAACTGAAAATGATTTTGAGATTATAGTTGCCGATGATGGTTCGACCAATAAAACAAAAGAAGTTGTTGAATCATTTAAGGATAAACTTAAGCATCCAATACTACACGTTTGGCAGGAAGATAAAGGCTTCAGGAAATGCAGAATTCTAAATTCAGCCATTCTAAAATCGAATTCTGATTATTTATTGTTTACCGATGGCGATTGCATTCCGAGGAAAGATTTTGTTGCCAATCATCTAAAGCAAAAAGAAAAAGGCTTTTTCCTTTCGGGCGGTTATTTTAAACTTCCAATGAATATTTCGAAAGCTATTTCAGATGACGAAATTCTTGCTCAGAAATGTTTCGATGCTTCGTGGCTCAAAAAGCAAGGATTGAAACTCAATTTCAAAATAACCAAACTTGTCCATAATCATTATTTTGCCTCGTTTATGAATTGGGTAACGCCAACAAAACGCTCTTGGAACGGGCATAATTCTTCCGGATTTAAATCGGATATTTTGGCAATAAATGGTTTCAATGAATTGCTGGATTATGGAGGAGAAGATAGAGAAATGGGCGAGCGACTATTCAATTTGGGATTGTTTTCAAAGCAAGTTCGCTACAGTGCGATTTGTCTACATTTAGATCATTCTAGAAGTTATGTAAATCCCGAAAAGGTTACCTATAATCTGGAAGTTCGGAAATTCAATAAAAAGAATAAAATTACCCGAATAGAAACAGGAATAGATAAACATTAAAATAAAATGTAATTTTACAGCATGACAGCATCGGTTATTTTTAGTACCTATAATTCGGAAGATTGGCTCGAAAAAACCATCTTAGGTTTCAGCGTGCAAACGTTCAAGGATTTTGAAATTATCATTGCTGATGATGGCTCGAGGGAAGCTACGAAAGTCTTAATTGACAGATTACGAGCTGAAATTTCAATTCCGATAATCCACGTTTGGCAGGAAGATAATGGTTTTCAAAAATCGCAAATTCTGAACAAAGCAATTATTGCTTCCACTTCTGACTATTTAATTTTTACGGATGGCGATTGCATTCCAAGAGAAGATTTTGTTGAAGTTCATATAAAGCATAGAGAACAAGGTTATTTCCTTTCCGGCGGCTATTATAAACTTCCTATGGATATTTCAATAGCAATCACTAGGGAAGATATTGTTGCTCAAAATTGTTTCAATTTGAATTGGCTTAAATCACAAGGATTGAAATCAAGCGGTAAGAATATAAAATTTATTGCTTCCGGATTATCAGCTAAAATTCTGAATTTCATAACACCCACCAATGCTTCATGGAATGGTCATAATTCTTCAGGCTGGAAAGAGGATTTGGTTGCTGTCAACGGATTTAATCAGGAAATGCAATATGGTGGTCAAGACCGAGAATTAGGGGAAAGATTATTTAATAAAGGGTTGAAATCCAAGCAAATTAGATATTCCGCCATTTGTGTTCATCTTGAACACAAACGCGGTTATGTGAACAAAGAAACCTGGAATAAAAATTACGATATAAGAGCCAACACTCGAACCAATAAAGTTATTAAAACACCAATCGGAATAGATTCTAATCAATTGTAAATCAGATATCGGGATTAAAGAAGCCGTTAATTTGATTTACTGTTAAGGTTATAAATGAACTTTAGTAATTTATCTTTGTAAAGTTTTACTAAAAGTAAGTCATACAATTGAGCAGTTTTTTTCTTTAACTTTTTAGGATGTATATCGTTATAAATTTCAGGGTAATAATCCATTAAATGAACATAAAAATATTTAATGTTATCTTCTCTAGAATTCCAAGATTTTCTTCTAATACAAGGGCTGAAAATTGTAAATGTTGGAATAGAAAGTGCTTTAGATATATTGGTAGCTCCTCCTTCATTTCCAATCAAACAATCACATTGCGATAAAATCGCAATAAAACTTCTTAAACTTTTAGCATAAAAAGACATATAAATTTTAGCTTGCGTTGCGGGTAAACACAAATCATAAATCGCTTTTACATCTTCAAACTGGTTGGGAATATAATTGAAAACTAATTGAAGATCTTCAGTATTAGCAACAATATCAAGTGTTTCTGCCATATTTTTTGGAGGCAAACTTTTATTTTTACTGCTACCCAAAATACTAATCATAAAAATTGGTTTTGTGGTATCAAGATTTTGATTGATTTCTATTTTTGCCTCGAAAATTTCTTCTTTTGTTAAATGAATTTTTGGAAATATAATTTCTGTTTCTACTTTTAAAGCGGTTTTAACCAACATATGACGATAAGCATTAGCTGCATCATGAGATTCAGAATCCGAATAAACGTAGTGTGTGTAAAAAAAATGAGTGTAGAATTTATAGTAACCAACTCTAGTTTTAGCACCCGAAAAATAAGCAGGTAAAATACTATCCCATTTTCCATAAACATCAATTACAGTGTCGTAATTTTCCTTTTTTAATTCTTTTCCGAATCTATAAAGATTTAAAAAACCCTTATTTTTATTGGGTTCAAAGAAAATTATTTTGTCAATAAATGGATTATTCTCAACAACAGCTAAAGTATTTTTTTGAATAAGATAATGCAACTCAGCATTTGGATGAATTTTTTTTATTGTTTCACAAATGACAGTACTGGCTAGTACATCACCAATCATTTTTATTTGAATTACAAGTACTTTCATTTAAATTTCATTTTAAACTGCTACATCATATTCTCTCAAGGCATTATTGAGTGAAGTTTTCAAATCGGTTGAAGGTTTTCGGGTTCCAATAATCAAAGCACATGGCACTTGAAAATCGCCCGCAGCAAATTGCTTAGTATAAGTTCCCGGAATTACAACAGAACGAGCAGGTACAAATCCTTTATATTCTATAGGTTCGCTTCCGGTAACATCAATGATTTTGGTTGACGCAGTCAGACAAACATTAGCGCCAAGAACAGCTTCTTTTTCGACACGAACACCTTCAACAACAATACAACGTGAGCCAATAAAAGCGCCATCTTCGATAATAACTGGAGCAGCTTGCAAAGGTTCTAATACGCCACCAATTCCAACACCACCAGAAAGATGTACATCTTTACCTATTTGGGCACAGCTTCCAACGGTTGCCCATGTATCAACCATAGTTCCTTCATCAACATAAGCGCCAATATTTACATAGCTTGGCATCAAAATCACCCCTTTAGAAATGTAAGCTCCATAACGAGCAGTTGCTGGTGGCACTACTCGAATTCCTTTTTCGGCATAACCCGTTTTTAGCAACATTTTATCGTGGTATTCAAAAATCCCGGCTTCCCAGGTTTCCATTTTCTGAATCGGGAAATACATCACTACCGCTTTTTTTACCCATTCGTTTACTTGCCAGCCGTTAGCAGTTGGTTCAGCAACACGCAAAGTGCCTGAATCAAGTAACGCTATGACTTCTCGGATGGTTTTTAGTGTAGTTTCGTCTTTTAATAATTCTCGGTTATCCCAAGCTTTTTCAATAATGGATTGTAAGTTGTTCATGGATTTTGAATTTGATGAGCAAAGATACCTTTTTTAGATGATTGTTAAAATTGAATTTTATTTAACTTTAACTTATGAATTGATTTGATATTTTTGGCACTTACTATTATTTCTATGAAAAAATATACTTTACTCTTATTATTAGTATTTATAGCGAGCTGTCAAAAGCAAACTCAGAACGATGCCAAAACTAACAATACTCATGCGATTTCTAGCAATGCTAAAAGCACTCTAGATTATGTAGGAACTTATAAAGGAATTTTACCTTGTGCCGACTGTCAAGGTTTAGACACTGAAATTTCCATCAATGAAAATGGCACCTTTTCTATTAAAACAAAATACGAAGGAAAAGGAGATAAAACCTTTGAGTTAAAAGGAAATTTCGCATGGAATAAAACAGGAAATATGATTATTTTGAGCGATGTAAAAAATGCACCAAATAAATATTTAGTAGGTAAAAATATTTTGACACAACTCGACATATCAGGTAAAAAAATCACAAGTAATTTGGCTGATGATTACATTTTATCAAAGCAAACAACCGATACAACTGCTATTGAAACAAACGAAGAAAACAAACATTCAACGGTTAATTTAAATAACAAAATGGAAGCAACAACAGTGATTAAAAATGTAAATCCTGCAGTTGGTAGATTTACTTTGGCGGAAACCAAATGGAGATTAGTTTCATTAAATAAAAAGACAGTGGCACATAAAGGAAAGAAAGTTTATTTTCTGAAACTAAATTCCAAAGATGCAAGATTTACTGCGTATGCAGGTTGCAACAGCATTGCAGGAAATTATGTTATGCCATCATCTGATAAATTAGATTTTTCAGAAGTGATAATGACCAGACTGGCATGCCCAGATATGACATTAGAAGATAAATTTGGAGCCATGTTAGTGCAAGTCATAAGCTATAAATTAGAAAAAGAAACCTTGACCTTCTTTGGTGAAAAGAAAAAAGAGCTTGCAAGATTCGAAGCTGATAAATAGAAACTCGGAATTGTGTAACTAATCATAAAAAAGGTATAACTTATACAAATTCAGTAAGTCTACTTTTGCGCCACATAGCACAAATTGCTATACTTAATTTTATGAAGAATATTTATTTTATCGTTGCCGTTTTATTTTTTGGTTTCACAAGTTGTAAAAACAATGAGTCAACAGAGGTTGAAAGTTCGAATGATTCTACAGCAGTACAACAAGATAGAGGAGAAGTGAAAGATACTGTAAGCTATGAACCGGATTCAACCGAAAATGATTCCTCGGATGTTAAATTGCTAAACAAAAATTCAACATCCACATCGACAACATCTACTGATCCATCAAAAGGGAAATTTGCTTTAGCAGAAACCAAATGGAAATTAGTTGAGTTAAACGGAAATGCAGTGACACCAGCAACAAAAAAAGACTATTTCATAAACTTTGATTCCAAAAGTGGAAAATTTGAAGCTTTTATAGGATGCAATGCTATTAAAGGAACTTTCTTTATGAAATCAGCCAACAAGCTTGGGTTCTCAAAAATTGTTGGAACTATGACTTCATGCGATAATATTGGTTTTGAAAATGATTTTATTAAAACCATTAAAAAAACTGATAATTACATGATTGAAGGAAACATGCTGCATTTTCATAGCGGAAAAAAGGCAATAGCTAAATGGGAAGCAGTTAAATAGAGAAACTTCATCATTATAATACAGAAATCCTTGCCTTTGGCGAGGATTTTTTTATTCACATCTTAATTGACTTGAGTATCTTTGCCACTCGAGACCTTTATGTCGAAATGTACGAAGTAAAATAATTTAACAAATGTCAAGAATTCTCGCCATAGATTACGGAATAAAACGCACCGGAATTGCCGTCACTGACGAGTTGCAAATCATTGCTTCCGGATTGACCACGATT